>JACOZD010000007.1 GCA_016181525.1 Candidatus Tayloriibacteriota bacterium
CGGCGTGCACCGGCTGGTGCGGGTTTCGCCCTTTAGCGCCAAGAAACTTCGCCACACCTCGTTTTCTTTGGTGGAGGTGATACCCAAGTTCGATAAAACCAGCGCAAGCAACATTGAAATCAGTGATGACGAAGTAAAGATAGAATTTGCCCGCTCTTCCGGCCCCGGAGGTCAGAACGTCAACAAGCGTGAGACGGCCGTGCGCCTCACGCATCTGCCGACCAACATCTCTGTGCATGTTGATTCGGAAAGAAGTCAGCACGATAATCGGGTCAAAGCTTTGGAAATTCTCCGGGGCAAGCTCTACAAAAGATTAGAAGAGGAGCAGGAGGCCAAGGAGAAAGGCATGTATATATCCAAGACCACGGACATCGAGTGGGGCAGTCAGATTCGTTCCTATGTTCTCCACCCTTATAAACTGGTCAAGGACCACCGCACGGGCTTTGAGACTTCGGATATCGAGAGTGTCCTCGGCGGAGAGATTGAGGGTTTTCTCGAAGCCGAGCGCTCTCTCGCTTAAATTTTTCTATTTGCTTTTCCAGTAGTTGAGCAGGAGGGTATGATATATACTGTTTAGATGGTATTTTTTGAGAAAGTGACGAAGATTTACTCCGACGACTCGGTGGCCTTGGAGGATGTCACCTTTACCGTCAAGCCCAAGGAGTTCGTCTCCATCGTGGGGCATTCCGGCGCCGGTAAAACCACTCTGGTCAAGATGATACTGGCCGAGGAACGGCCGACCGGCGGCAGCGTTTTCTTTGAGTCCCAGAACATCCACAGTCTGCGGCGGCATGAAGTCAGTAAACTTCGCCGGCGAATCGGGGTAATCTTCCAAGACTTTCGACTCTTGCCCGGGAAAACCGCCTTCGAGAACATCGCCTTCGCCATGGAGGCGGCCGGCCGGAGCGACGGAGAAGTCGAGTCCGACGTGCCGCACGTCCTGGAGCTCGTTGACCTCGGCAAGAAAATCTGGAGTTTCCCTCACGAACTCTCCGGCGGGGAGAAGCAGAGAGTGGCTATCGCCAGAGCTATCGTCAACCAGCCGGACCTTCTCATCGCCGACGAGCCGACCGGCAACCTAGACCCCGTCAACACCTACGAAATTGTTCAGATTTTGAAAAAAATCAACGACCTCGGCACCACCGTTATCCTCACCACCCACAACAAGGGCGTGATAGACTCGCTCGACCGGCGGGTGATTACCATGGAAAATGGTAAAATCGTGCGGGACGACAAACATGGGAAATATATGCTTTAAAACATGCTCATCACGAATACAAAAAGAATAATCAAATCCGGCTTCATGAACTTCTGGCGGAACGGCTTTGTCTCTCTGGCCTCGGTTCTAATTATGATTATCGCCCTTTTTGTCATCGGCTCGGTTATCTTCGGCACCGCTCTCCTCAAAAATGTCCTCGGCGAACTCAAAGACAAGGCGGATATCAATGTTTATTTTGTGACCGACGCCACCGAAGGCGATATTTTGTCGCTCAAACAGTCTCTTGAGAATCTGCCCCAGGTGGCGTTTGTCGCTTACACCTCGCGAGAGGAGGCCTTTGCCCGTTTTAAAGAGCGCCACAAGGACGATGAGCTTATGTCGCAGGTCTTCGACATCTTGGGTGAGAATCCTTTAGGAGCGTCGCTCACCGTCAAGGCCCGGGAGGTGAGCGGGTATGAGGCCATCGCCGGTTTCTTGACCAAGGAGAACGACGCTCTTTCCAGGGACTCGAGGTCCATCATTGACGAGTGGTGGTGACCGTCAACACCATCCGCCTGGCTATCTACATCTCGAGGGAGGAGATTGCCGTCATGAATCTGGTCGGAGCCAGCTCGCGCTACATCCGGGGGCCTTTTGTGGTGAGCGGCTGTCTCTACGGCTTGGTGGCGGCCGCGGTGACTTTGGTTGTTTTCTATGTCGTCGCTTTTTGGCTGGAGCGGGTCACGGCGGGATTTTTCTCCGGCCTCGGGCTTTTTAGATACTATCTGGCCAACTTTAGCTCTATCTCTGCTATCATCATTATCTCGGGAGTGATTCTCGGCGGCGTCTCGAGCTATTTTGGCGTCCGCCGATATCTTAAAGTATGAGGAAGAAGAGTCGCAAATACATCTTTGTTATAGGCGGGGTGATGTCGGGAGTGGGCAAGGGCATCGCCACTTCCGCCATCGGTAAAATTCTCCAGGCCAAGGGTTTTGAGGTTAATCCCATTAAAATCGACCCTTATCTGAATGTCGATGCCGGCACCATGAATCCGACCGAGCACGGCGAGGTCTTTGTCTTGGACTCGGGCCTCGAGACTGACCAAGATATGGGCAACTATGAGCGCTTTTTGAATTTGAACTTGAAGCCCGATGACTACATCACGAGCGGCATGGTCTACAGACATGTTATCGAAAAGGAGCGCAATCTCGGTTACAAGGGCAAGTGCGTCGAGGCCATTCCGCATATCACTGACGAGATTCTCCGGCGGATCCACCGAGCCGCCGAGAATAACGGCTCGGAAATAAGTTTGATTGAGATAGGCGGCACGGTCGGCGATTATCAAAACATCATGTTTATCGAGGCGGCCCGGGTGCTTAAATTGCGCCACCACTCGGACGTTTTGTTTATCCTCGTAACCTACCTGCCCATCCCTGACAAAATCGGGGAGATGAAAACCCGGCCGACCCAGACGGCCGTGCGGATGCTCAATTCCTACGGCGTTCAGCCCGACGTCTTGATTGCTCGGAGCGAGACGCCGCTTGACCGCAAACGCAAGGAAAAAATCGCCGTTTCCTGCAACGTGCCGGTGGAGAACGTCATCTCGGCGCCGGACGTTGAGAGTATCTATGATGTGCCGGTGAACTTCGAGCGCGACCATCTCGGTGACATTGTTCTTAGGTCTCTTAACCTCAAAAGCCGGGTCAGGCGCGACGGTCTCTTGCCCTGGCGGCAGTTCGTCTCTCGGGTGAGAGGCGCCTCGGAGGAATTGAAGATTGCTGTGGTGGGGAAGTACTTCGACACCGGCGACTTCGTCCTCTCTGACGCTTATCTCTCGGTCATCGAGGCCGTCAAGTACTCGGCTTATAAGCTCGGCAAAAAACCCTCTCTGACCTGGATAAATTCCAAGCTGTATGAGTCGGGAGAGAAAAATATCTCCGAGCTCGCGGGCTTCCACGGTGTTATTGTCCCCGGCGGCTTCGGCGAGAGCGGCATCGAGGGCAAACTGGCTGCCATCCGCTTTGCCAGGGAGAACAAAATCCCTTACCTCGGTCTTTGCTACGGCATGCAGCTGGCCGTCATTGAGTTTGCCCGCCACGTGGCTCTCATTCCCGGTGCCACCACGAGCGAGATCGAGGCCGAAGCGGAGCATCCGGTCATCAACATCCTGCCGGAGCAAAGAAAGAAGCTCTCCGAGGGCGACTACGGCGGCTCGATGCGCCTCGGGGCCTGCCCGGCTCGTCTCAAACTCGGCACTCTGGCGTACAGGGCTTACGGCCGGGAAACAATTTCCGAGAGACATCGGCATCGCTACGAGATTAATCCCAAGTATGTGGAGGAGCTGGAACGGGCGGGTTTGATTTTCTCGGGTCTCTCGCCTGACGGCGCTCTGGCCGAAATCGCCGAACTGCCGCGCACCGCTCATCCATTCTTTCTCGGCACCCAGTTTCACCCCGAGTTTTTGGCCAGACCCTTAAACCCTCACCCTCTTTTTAGCGCTTTTCTCAAGGCGGCGGTTAAGAGACGTGATTCGCCTCGTCTTCCTGCCCGGCGCTCTCTCACTCCGGCCGCGCTTGTCAACTGACTCTCCCAAACAAAAAAGCAGAACGTCATTCTGCCTTCCGCACTACGCATGGGGTTGCCCTATGTCAGCACTCTTGAGGGAGTGTCAATTTTTAGGTATATTTTTGACATTGCGGGGTGGTGTAACGGTAGCACGTTTGGCTCTGGACCAAAAAATCGGGGTTCGAATCCCTGCCCCGCAGCCCGAATAAAACTTGTGTCAGATTCAGGGAAATTCTGGCGCGCGGCGCGAAGCGCCGCATAAGTAGGGGAAGGATTTTCTTGGATTTTTTTGTCGCGCGCTTTTCCACAAACTCGTTCACAATTTCTAGCCCCTCGCTTTTTGCAAGTACACGAAGTTCGGCAAGTTGTCCTTCAATGGACATAACTTGTTTGTCTTCGACATCCGTGCTTTTACGAGCGTAGAGAAAGTAGTTCATAGTGATATTATACACTCAATAAGCTTACTTCACTTATGCTTAACAAAAAACTTGTAAAATGCATAACAAAATAATATCCTAAAGGTATGGCTAAAGCACCAAAAACACCAGTTTTTTTTATAGCAACTAAGACAAGGAAAGAACCTGT
>JACOZD010000017.1 GCA_016181525.1 Candidatus Tayloriibacteriota bacterium
CGATCCAATCTTTTTTGTCTGGACGAGGGTTATGAGCTCAAAGAACTCATCAAGCGTGCCGAATCCTCCCGGGAAAAAGACGTACATCTCCGAGGCGAACGACAGCATCACCTTCCGCGTAAAGAAGTAATGGAACGATTCGAATTCGTTCACATACCGGTTGACTTTCTGCTCGCCGGGAAGCTCGATGCCGAGTCCAAGCGAGCGCCCGCCGGCATCGTACGCGCCTTTATTGGCCGCCTCCATCACTCCGGGCCCGCCGCCGGTAACGATGGCGTAACCCAGTTTTGAGAGCTTAGAAGCCAGATTGTAAGCGGCTTTGTAATGGACATTGGCGGGGTCGAAACGCGCCGAGCCGAAGATGGTTATTGATTTTTGGTATTTTTTTACGAACTCGAAGCCGCGCTTAAACTCCTCGGTGATGAACTTGAGACGTTCGTCCAGGGCGCTTTGAATCTCGGCCTGGGTTAGGGCGTGGGTGGGGATGGGAAAGCCGGGGTCCGTGGTGGCGCCGACCTCTCTTGCCCGATTTTTTGGCATACTGAATATTCTATGATGGATTTCCACTGTTGCGCAACTTGAGGTAGCGGTATAATACAGATAATTATTAGTTCTACAAAAGCCTGAAGCCCGGCGGAGGCGCATATTTTCTGGATTCTTGCGCAGCGCGACGGCGCGAGCAGAGCAAAAATTCAGCAGAATTTTATGCGAGGTTCTAAGAAAATATGCGCCGAGCCAAGAGTTTCAAGTTTGTAAAATAATGAAAAACAAACAACAAGCCATAGCTGTCGGAGTTGTCCTCTTTGTGGTAGTGGCGGTTTTTTATTTGGGTATCGTTCGCCTGCCGAGACCGAACGCCAACTTGCCTCGCGCCGCCGCTCTTCCGCCGGCCGGCTCGCCGGAGGTTCAGTACGTCACTTTGAAGGAGGGCGGCGGCCCGGCCGCCCTTATCGGCGACACCCTGACGGTTCACTACATCGGCACCCTTCAGGATGGCACTGTCTTCGACAGCTCCAGGACGCGCGGCGCGCCTTTTGTTTTTGTTCTGGGGCGGGAGGGATTAATCAGGGGCTGGCATGAGTCATTCCGCGGCATGAAGGTCGGTGAGAGGAGGCGAGTGACCATTCCGCCGGAGCTTGCTTATGGCGAGGAGGGCCGGCCGCCGGTTATCCCTCCGAACGCTTCTCTTATCTTCGACATCGAACTGCTTGAGGTCAAAAAGCCGTAATGTCGGTCATATAATAATAATAGGCACCGCCGACCCATAAAGGCGTGAAGGTCATCGGCCGAGTGTATACAAAGGCGCTTTTGTTGTATGGTTAAGGACTGTGAAATTCAGACTCTCCGCCAATTTCAAGCCGGCCGGCGACCAGCCGAAGGCCATTAGTCAACTTGTATCCGGACTGAAGGAGGGTAAGCGCTTCCAGACTCTCCTCGGTGTTACCGGCTCGGGCAAGACCTTCACGGCCGCGAACGTCATCGCCGCTTTGCAGATGCCGACCTTGGTTGTTGCTCACAACAAGACCTTGGCCGCCCAGCTCTCGCAGGAGTACCGGCAGTTTTTCCCGGCGAACGCCGTTCATTATTTTGTTTCTTACTACGATTATTATCAGCCGGAGGCCTATATCGCCCCCACTGACACCTACATCGAGAAAGA
The DNA here is from genome assembly GCA_016181525.1 of Candidatus Tayloriibacteriota bacterium. GTDB lineage: Bacteria > Patescibacteriota > Minisyncoccia > Phycocordibacterales > JACOZD01 > JACOZD01. The sequence goes on from JACOZD010000017.1 coordinate 1,658, forward strand.
AGCGCAGATAAATGAGGAGATTGACCGGCTCCGTCACGCCTCGACGCAGGCCCTTCTCACTCGCTCTGACGTCATCATCGCGGCCTCGGTCTCCTGCATCTACGGCCTCGGCAGTCCCGAGGAGTACGAAAAGGTTAATCTCAAAGTCCAGGTTGGCGAGGAGGGCAACCGCCGGGATTTTTTGAGGAAGTTGGTGGCTATCCACTACGAGCGGACGAGCGCCGACCTGTCGCCGGGCCTATTTAGAGCTCTGGGAGGAAATGTGGAGATTATGCCGGTCAGTGAGCGCGTCATCTATCGGCTGGAGTTTGAGGGTAAAAAAATCGTCGCTATCACCAAAGTAGACCCGATTTCTCTCGAAATTCTCGGCGACGTCTCGGTCTTTTACCTCTTTCCGGCCAAGCATTTTATCACCTCCGAAGAGCGCCTGGCGGCGGCTCTGAAAAGTATAAAAGCCGAACTCAAAGAACGCCTGAAGGAGCTCGAGGCGGCGGGCAGACTCCTTGAGGCCGATCGCTTGCGCCGCCGCACCAACTACGACCTGGCCATGATTGGCGAGGTCGGTTACTGCAACGGCATCGAGAATTACTCCCGGCACTTCTCCGGCAAGCTCCCCGGCCAGCCGCCCGACACTCTCCTTTCTTACTTCCCGAGAGATGAGGCGGGGAAGCCGGCTTTCCTCACTGTCATTGACGAGTCTCATGTGACCGTGCCGCAGATTAGAGGGATGTACGAGGGCGATGCCTCGCGCAAGCAGACCTTGGTCGAACACGGCTTTCGCCTGCCGAGCGCCCGCGACAACCGGCCGCTTAAATTTCCGGAGTTTTTGGAGCGAGTGGGGCAGGTGCTCTTTACCTCGGCCACTCCTTCTCGCTATGAGAAACAAGTGAGCGAGAGGATGGTGGAGCAAGTTATCCGTCCGACCGGTCTCCCCGACCCGCGGGTTCTCGTCCGGCCAGTGAATGTTAAAGGGAGCTACCGCGGGGAGGTCGAGGACTTTCTTTCCGAGGCCCGGGCGACTGTTAAGGCGGGCGGGCGGGTGCTAGCCACCACCTTGACCAAAAAGATGGCCGAGGACCTGACCGAGTTTGTCAAAAAGCGGGAGTTCAAAGCGACCTACCTCCATAGTGACATCAACACCTTGGAGCGCATCCAGATTCTCTCGGACTTTCGGCGCGGGGTTTACGATTGTCTCATTGGTGTCAACCTCCTGCGCGAGGGACTTGACCTCCCCGAGGTGGAATTTATCGCTATCCTCGACTCGGACAGAGAAGGGTTTCTGCGCTCCGAGACCTCGCTTATCCAAATTATCGGCCGGGCGGCGCGTAACGCCGCCGGTCGGGTCGTTCTTTACGCCGACAAGGTAACCGAAAGCATAAGGCGGGCTCTCGACGAGACCAACCGCCGGCGGGCGAAGCAGTTGGCCTACAACAAGGCCCATGACATTACTCCCCGTACCATCCGAAAGAAAGTGGCCGACATCACCGAGGAACTCAAGAGCGAGAGGGAGCGGGCGGTGCGGGAGCTCGCGGCCATTGACCGAACTCGCTTCGGCGGCGACATTGTTAAAATCATTAAAGAAAAAGAGCGGCAGATGAGCGAGGCGGTCAAGGTTTTGAACTTCGAGACAGCCGCCATGCTGCGCGACGAAATCCGCGAACTCCGAACTCCAAACTCTAAAAGCTCCAAAAAAACGACGGAACGACGGGCGGTAAAATAAGCCGCGATCGCGGCTTATTTTACCTTTTTTAATTTTTGAGATTTTTGATGGATATGCTATACTGGCAGCAGAATGAATGAGTTATTTACAACGAGGATTGCCCCGCTTTTAGACGGTTGCGTGTCGGTCCCCGGTAGTCAATCGGTCTTATTGTCTCCCCGCAATTTAATGAAGGAATTGGAGAATGATAACCCGGAATTTGTTTTTTATTTCACTCATGGTGGAGAAACAGTTCAGGAAGAGGACAAGGGATTGGCTTGCCTGACGGTTTCTGGGGACACGATTCTTCTGGCCTTTAGTTGCACCTTGAAAGAGTTCATGGATACCGGCAAGGTTTTCGGTCTGACGCATTTTCGGGAAGGTGATAAGGGGTCGTGCCGGCTGACGAAACCTCCCGCCATTCCAACAATCTTTGGTCTCTAGAATATCTCACCGCCCCTGCTTGGTTCGGGCGGTTTTTTGTTTGTTCGCTATGCTTGCAGTATCGATGCCAATGTGCCGATTGAGGCGGATGATACGAATAAGCGGGGGAATAGATATCACCTTGCGTCATCTCCCTAATGGGGCTACAATCAGAGCATAAAAATAATTTCTTAATTCAATGGCAGAACCGAACACTTCATCGCCCCTTTTTGGCAAGAAAATCATGTGGATCGAGGACGACAAGTTCTTAAGCGACCTGATTGCCAAACGTCTCTCGAGCGAGAACGCCACCCTCATCCACGCCGCCGACGGCGAGTCGGCTGTTTCTTTGGTAGATAAATCTCTGCCCGACATCATCATTTTGGATATTCTTCTCCCGGGCATGAATGGCTTTGAGGTTTTGGAGAAAATCCGAAAGAACGACCGCACCAAAAACATTCCCGTCATCATTCTCTCCAACTTGGGCCAGAAAAGCGACATCGAAAAGGGCCGAGAACTCGGCGCAAAGAAATTTTTAATCAAGGCCACGGTTACCCTCGACGAGATTGTGGACGAGCTCAAGAGAGCTCTGGCGTAAATAAAAGTAAGAGGAACCATAAAGCGTTTTACTAAATTCTAACATCTAGATTCTAACGTCTGTTCTGCTATACTGCCTATACTCACCCCCTAGGGCTTTCCCAGGGGGCGAGGTCCTATGGACGCCAAAAACGGAGAAGCGGAGAAAATTATAGTCAAAGGAGCTCGAACTCACAACTTAAAAAATGTGACGGTTGAGATGCCGCGAAATAAGATGATTGTCTTTACCGGCCTCTCCGGTTCGGGCAAGTCGTCGCTCGCCTTCGACACCATCTTTGCCGAGGGTCAGCGTCGCTATGTGGAGTCCCTGTCGGCTTACGCCCGGCAGTTTCTTCGCCAGATGCAGAAGCCGGACGTGGACGAGATTGTGGGACTTTCGCCGGCTATTTCCATTGACCAAAAGTCGCGTTCCGGCAATCCCCGTTCGACCGTGGCCACGGTGACCGAGATTTACGATTACCTTCGGGTGCTCTTCGCCCGCCTCGGCCGGCCGCACTGCCTCCTCTGCAACCGCGAGATCCGCCGGCTCTCGCCCGAGGAGATAATGGAGACTATTCTCTCGGCCGTTCGGGCGGCCGGCCGAGGCGGAAACGTCAAAGAAATTTACGGCGTGTCTGTCGGCGGCCCTAGGCTCAAGATATACGCGCCGCTTGTGCTCGGCCGCAAAGGCGAGTACTACCAGTTGCTCTACGACCTCCTCGGCAAGGGTTATGCCAAGGTCAGGATTGACGGGGTGGAGAAGAAACTGCGCGAGCAGATAATCCTCTCCAAAAACAAGCGACATGACATCGAGGTTTTGATTGACGAGCTCAACGCTTCAGACCTCGGGGGGAGCGGGCATACCTCGGCTCGCGAGCGGTTGACCGAGGCGGTGGAGAGAGCCCTTCACGAATCAGACGGTTTGATTAGGGTGGAGACAGCCGGGGAAAGCCGTTTAATCTCGGCCAAGTTTATGTGTCCATACGACGGTTTTTCTTACCCCGAGATCGAGCCGCGGCTTTTCTCCTTCAACTCGCCCTACGGCGCCTGCAGCCGCTGCAACGGGCTGGGAACGCAGTTTTTATTCAGTGAGAACCCTTGCCCCCGCTGCCAGGGCGCGCGCCTGCGGGATGAGGCCCTAATGGTCCTTGTGGCGGGCAAAAACATCGTGGAGATTACCAAGATGTCCATCGCCGAGGGCGCCAAGTTTTTCTCCGCCTTGTCTCTCACCGCCAAGGAGCGGGGAATTGCCAAGGTGGTTATGAGAGAGATTGAGTCCAGACTTAAGTTCATGCTCGACGTCGGCATCGAGTACCTCACTCTCAACCGGCGCACTCACACTCTCTCGGGGGGCGAGGCCCAGCGCATTCGGCTGGCCAGCCAGCTTGGTTCCGGTCTGGTCGGCGCCCTCTATGTTCTGGATGAGCCGACCATTGGACTTCACCCCGCTGACAACAGTCAGTTGATAAAAACGCTCCTGCACCTGCGAGACATCGGCAACACCATTATCGTGGTCGAGCACGACGAGGAGACTATTCTCTCCTCCGATTACTTGGTGGACATCGGTCCCGGAGCAGGGGAGAGCGGCGGCCACATCGTAGTGGCCGACAATTTGAGCAAACTTCTGGCGGCCAAGAAGAACGAGAGCGGCTCCGAGACCCTCAAGTATCTCCGAGGCGAGAAATTTGTTCCCGTGCCGGCGAAGCGGCGGGAGGGGAAAGGTAAGCTTGCCGTCCGCGGGGGCAGTATTTACAACATCAAGGACATGGATGTGGATGTGCCGCTCGGCCGAATGGTTTGCCTGACCGGCGTCTCCGGCTCCGGCAAGTCCACTTTTCTTTACGAAATTCTCTACAAGAATCTCCAGGCCCGACTCGAGCGCCGCTATCGGACGGATGAGCTTTTTCATTGCGCCTCATTCAAGGGCACCGAGTACCTAAGTCGGGCGATTCTCATCGACCAGTCGCCCATCGGCCGCACTCCGCGCTCCAACCCGTCCACCTACACCGGCGCTTTTACCTTCATTCGGGACCTCTTCGCCGCCACGGCCGAGGCCAGGGTCCGCGGCTGGAAGGCCGGCCGCTTCTCCTTTAATGTGCGAGGCGGGAGATGCGAGGCCTGCGCCGGGGCCGGCGAGATTGCCGTGGAGATGCACTTTTTGCCGACCGTCTACGTTACTTGCGACGTCTGCCGCGGCAGACGTTTTATGAAGGAGACTCTGGAGGTAAAGTATAAAAGAAAGAGCATTGACGATGTTCTCCAGATGACCGTCAAGGAGGCCTTGGGGTTTTTCAAGGATATTCCAGCTGTATCCGACCGCCTTAAAACTTTGGACGAGGTTGGGCTTTCGTATCTGACTCTCGGCCAGCCAGCCACCACTCTCTCCGGCGGTGAGGCCGAGCGGATTAAAATCTCCTCCGAGCTTTATCGCCCGCACACCCAAAAAACTATTTATCTTTTGGACGAGCCGACCATCGGGCTCCACTACGAGGACGTGCGGAAACTGATTGACATCTTGAATCGCCTGGTGGACAAGGGCAATACAGTGGTGATTATCGAGCACAACATGGACATTGTTAAGTCGGCTGACTACATTATTGACATCGGCCCCGGGGGCGGCGAGGCCGGAGGCAGGGTGGTGGCCAAAGGCGCGCCCGAGGAGGTGGCGCGGAGCAAGACCTCGCGCACGGCCGAGTACCTAGGCCGGGCTTTAAGTTAACGTCCATGACCGCAAGAGAGTTCAATTTAAAGAGACTGCCCGACAGTCCCGGAGTCTATTTCTTCAAAAAGAATAAAGAGATTCTTTACATCGGTAAAGCCACCTCTATCCGGGGGAGAGTCGGGAGTTACTTTGGGAGCGACCTTATCAAAACGCGGGGAGCGATGCTCGTCGGCATGGTCTCCAAAGCCGACTCGCTCGACTTCGTCAAGACCGATTCTGTTCTCGAGGCCCTGATTGCAGAGGCCAATCTCATCAAAAAATTCCTGCCGCTTTACAACGTCCGAGAGAAGGACGACAAGAGCTGGAATCATCTGATTATCACCGAGGAGGACTTTCCGCGGCTGCTTGTGGTTCGCGGCAAAGATTTGGAGGAGCGGTTTCCTAAGGGGGAGATTAGGCATGTCTTTGGTCCTTACCTCCAAGGCGAGGCGCTGCGGGTTGGACTTAAAATCATTCGGCGACTTTTTCCATACCGGGATGAGAAGTGTCAAGTCAGGGGCCGACCTTGTTTTAACCGGCGCCTTGGACTTTGCCCCGGCACCTGCGCTAGTGAGATTAGTAAAAGCGCCTACGCCAAAATTTTGCGCAACATCGTTTATTTCTTTCAAGGTAAAAAGGGCAGGCTCATTAAGATTTTGGAGCGGGAGATGAAGGCGGCCGCCAAAAGGCAAGACTTCGAGGAGGCCAAGCGGCTGCGGAACGCCGTCTTCGCTCTTAAACATTTGGCGGACGTGAGCGTCATCAAGGAAGAAGAATTTTTGCCGACGCTTGAGCGCGGGCGGCTGCCGGAGTTCCGAATCGAGGGCTACGACGTGGCCCATATGGCCGGCAAAGAAGCCGGCGGGGTGATGGTGGTTCTGGAGGATAATCACTTGAAGAAATCGGATTACCGGCTCTTTAGAATCAGGGGGGCGCGGCCGGGGGACGATGTCGGCGCCCTAAAAGAGGTGATGCGCCGGCGTCTGCGGCACCGGGAGTGGCCGCTGCCGCACCTCTTGGTGGTGGACGGAGCCGAGGCCCAGCGCCGGGCGGCGGAGGAAGCACTACTGAATGCCGGTATCAGCGCGCCGGTGGTGGCCGTGACCAAAGATGCCCGCCACCGCCCGGCGCGCCTCACCAGCGGCCGATTTGCCGAGCGCTTTTCCAAAGAAATCCTTTTAGTCAACGCCGAGGCTCATCGCTTTGCCCTAAAGTACCACCGGCGCCTGCGAGATAAGAATTTTTCTTGATATAATCTTTATATGTCTTTCCCTAGGGTCAGGGTGGCGGTGGTGCGCGGCGGCCCCTCGAGCGAGTTTGAGGTTTCGCTCCAGACCGGGCTCAATGTTCTTCGCTCACTGCCGGCCCGCTTTAGCGGGCTGGACATCTTTATCTCGCCGGAAGGGCAGTGGCACATGGGCGGGAGAGTTGTTTCGCCTGAACGCGTTCTCCCGCATGCTGACGTGATTTTTAACGCTCTCCATGGCGAGTATGGCGAAGATGGCCGGATTCAGCGACTGCTTTCGGATTTTGGTGTGCCTTACACCGGCTCGGACGCCCTCGGGAGCGCCATCGCCATGAACAAGGCTCTTGCCAAAAAGCTCCTCAAAAACAAGTTGGAGCTAAAGATGCCGGAGGACGTGGCGGTCGGAGCGGACGAGCCGGTCTCCGAGAGTGTGGAAAAAATTTTCCGCCTGATGTCTCCGCCTTACATGGTTAAACCAATCGCCCTTGGCTCCTCGGTTGGGATTAAAAAAGCCGATACCATCCCGGCCTTGGCGGCGGCGCTTGGAGAAATACTGGAGAGGCAAAAGAGCGCGCTGGTAGAAGAGTTTATCTTCGGCCGCGAGGCCACCTGCGGGGTGGTGGAGGGCTTGCGCGGGCAGGAAATTTACGCTCTGCCGCCGGTGGAGATTTCGCCGCCATCCGACCGGCCCTTTTTCGACTATGAGGCCAAGTACGGCGGCCGGAGCCGTGAGGTCTGCCCGGGTTGTTTCGACGCCGGCGACAAAGAGGAGATTCAGCGGCTCTCGAGCGCTGTTCACGGCGCTCTGGGACTGCGGCACTACTCGCGCTCCGACTTCATCGTCAGTCCCAAAGGTATATATTTCCTCGAGGTCAATACTTTGCCCGGTCTCACCGACGAGTCTCTCTTCCCTAAGTCCCTCGAGGCCGTAGGCGTCTCTATGCCCGAGTTCGTGGAGCATGTGGTTGAGTTGGCCCTGCGCTCATAAATTCACCTAAGTCCAGTTTGGAGTTTGTTTGAAAAAGTCAGAACCCATTTTGCGGAGAACCCTGTAAGTAATAATAATCTGTCAAGGTCAAAACGTTAACGAAGATAGGGTTATTTTACAAGTTTTTTCACCCATCTCTCGTTTCGAAAAATTAACCTGATATGGTAATATATAAATAACAATGGCTAAGATAAACCAAAAAAAATACAAAAATGCCGTTGGGAGGCGCCGTGGATTGCCACGAAACCGGATGATGTGATTGATTACAATCTCGCGCTCTATCGGAACAAATACGGAGAAATGGCGAATGTATGATTAACCAATCATGGAACTTTCTCGGCATGACGATCTTGAAAAAGATCTACGAAATCTAAAACGCTTTCCAACTCGCGCCTGGACTATCTCGCTTCTTTCTTCTCAATCTCTTGCTCGCTCTGTTTTTCGTAAAAGGTGCGAACATTCCTTCGTTCTCCGCCGATGTTTTTTTGGGTTTGGACCGGGCGGGAATCGAACCCGCGATCTCTGCTTTGCAAAAGCAGCGTTCTGCCACTAAACTACCGGCCCGCTACAAGAGAGTATATTTTAGGATAATACGCGACACAAGAAAAAACGCCCTTCGACAATCTCTGGGCGTTTTTGAGTTGATGAGTTCGGTCGAAAGCGAGAGAGAATGAATTCGTCGGCTACGGCTTGGGTGCCGGAGTCTTCTTGGAAAATTCCTCCCCGAGGAGGGGCTCTCTGGTGCAGAGACAAATTCTATCGTTCGTGACGCCGGTTGAGCTCAAGGCGTCGGCGATGAATTTGCGCAGGCGCAGAGTGTTGATGTCGCCGTGGAGTTCAAAGCGGCTCTCTCCCCGCCAGGCGCTCACTCTGGTTATGATATTTGGGTCTAGATGATTATGGTCGCAGATAAAACGGTGACCATAAAGTTTGACCGACTCTTGAACTAATTCCAGCGACTCCTTTTTCAGTGCGGCTGTAACGGCCCAAATGGTTAAACGGTGTTTTTTCTCTGTGTCGTCCTTAGGTCTATGTCTCCTTCTCGATTTGAGTCGCCAGAGTGGTGGAAATTCGGCGTAGGCCAAAACTATGGCGAAGATTAAGAAGATTACAAAAGTCACCCAGAACATCATCAGCAATAAACTAAGGCCGTACTGGCGCGTAAAAGACTGGTATAGATGGGATAAAAAGTTCATGCACTACCTCCGAAGGGGAGTATAACCCCGGCCGTTACTATTGTCAAATGACAAGATGTATGGTAATATAGAAATGTGGACAATAAATACAACATTAAGAAAGGGTGGCGGGAAAAGCCCCTAAAGGCCGAAGTTTTTGTGTGTGTCTGCGGCAACCGTTATATCAAGACCAGAAAAAACCAGACGGTTTGTCTGCGCTGTCTCTTTATGCCCGGGGAGAAGTCGGCCGGCGGCAAGGAACGCTAGTTTTGTTATACTTTCCGGATGTGGGCGAGAATCGCAGTTTGCGCCGTGGTTGCGCTCATGGCCATAGGCGCCGTTTTTAATGCTGGGAAGGTCGGCGGGAAGAAGTTGGCCGGAGAGAGCGCGATTATCTACATGGACGAAAGCGGTTTCGAGCCGCGCCAAATTATGGTCAAGCAGGGCGCGGAGTTGGTCTTCAAAAATCGAGGCAAAGGAGCGCGCTGGCCGGCCTCGAACATTCATCCCACTCACGGTCTTTACCCGGAGTTCGACCCTAAGCAGTCCATCGCGCCCGGGCAGGGATGGCGCTTTGTTTTTGAGAAGCCCGGAGAGTGGCGTTTTCACGACCACCTCGACCCCTCGTTCATTGGCTTGATTACAGTTTCGGGTCTGGCCGCGTCGAGTTCCGCCAAAGTAGAGGCCGTCAAGATAAGTGACGCTTATAAAAATATCGCCAAGGACTCCGCCGATATTTTCTCGAACGACGCGGCTCTCAAGGCCTACGTCAAAATCTACGGACCCAAACAGACTATTCTCCGACTGCACGAACTAGAGGGAGCGTTCGGCGACTGTCACCAGACCGCCCACAAGGCCGGTCATTTTGCCTACGAAATTTTTGATGAGTCGGCCTTTGCCGCTTGCTCGAGCGAGTGCCACTCCGGCTGTTACCACGGCGCCACCGAGGCCTATTTTCGCGAGCATGGCACGGGTAATCTCTCTAAAAGTTTAAGTACCATCTGCCCCAATGAATTAAACGCCTTCTTCAGCCATCAGTGCATCCACGGGGTCGGGCACGGGCTTATGGCCTTCACCGATTACGCTCTTTTCGACGCTCTCCGCTCATGCGAGCTTCTAGCGAGCGGCCGAGAGTCGTGTTTCTCGGGTGTTTTTATGGAGAACATTGTCGGCGCCTTGGCCAAAGACGACCCTAAGGTTAAGTTGGACGCCGGTCATGTCTCAAAGTTCCTCTCAAGCGACCCGCACTATCCCTGCAATATTGTGGATGAGAAACACAAAAGCGCTTGTTACTTTCTCCAGACTTCGCGGATGGTCCAGATTTTCGGCGCCGACTTCCTAAAGGTGGCGGAGGAGTGCGGCCGCGCGCCGGCGGTTCATCAAGCGGTTTGCTTCCAGAGCATGGGCAGGGATGTCTCGGGTAATTTTCGCTCCGACAGCCGGAGGGTAAAGAGAGAGTGCTACTTTGCTCCGGAGGGGGAGAATAGGACGGACTGCATCCGCGGCGCCGTTCAGGACATGTTTTGGGACAAGAGCGGCGCGCGGCAGGCCGTTAGTTTCTGCCAAGTTTTGGAAAAAGAAAATGAGGTGAAAGAGTGTTTGAACGTGCTCTTTTATCGCGGTCAGGACATTCTCTCGACTAAAGCAGACCGTGATACCTTCTGCGCTCTGGTGTCCGAAAAATACCACCCCGTCTGCCTGGAGACCTTAAAGTAAGATTTTGGTAGTATGAGTTCGGGGGCCGTTAGCTCAGTTGGTAGAGCGCACCGTTCGCATCGGTGAGGTCAGCGGTTCGAATCCGCTACGGTCCACCAGACAGGAAATTGCAAGCAAGAGGCAGTCGCCTCGCTTCGCTCGGCGACCAAATCGTAAGGTTTTCTGGGCGAAAAAATCAGTTGGCGATTCTGCATTTTGGGAAAAGAAAATTTTTAATCAACTTT
>JACOZD010000015.1 GCA_016181525.1 Candidatus Tayloriibacteriota bacterium
TTTGAACTTAATCGGGCCAAGGAAAAGCGCGCCGCCGGGCTGCGTCAGAGGGAACTTGGGGACAGGGCGGGCGCTTCGGCTCGATTTACCGAGGCCCGCGACATCGCCCTCGAGGCCAAAGAAGTTTTCTCCCTGAAGCTGGAACTCCGTTTGGACTTCGGTACGACCACGCCGTAGGGGCGCTAGAAAGGTGGCTCTTTTCTGATATACTCAAGATTATGAATGAGAAGGAGGAGGCGATTAGCCCTCCAAATGAGTACGAGCGCCGCCGGGCGGAAAAGGAGAGAGTAGAGAAGGCCAAGGAAAACCGCAAAAAGTTCAAACGGTTTGTGCGGTTGGCAGTCTGGCTTCTAATTGCGGCGGCTTTAGTTTACGCCATCATTGCCTTAATTAAAGTTTCAAAGCCCCAAGGCGAGGACTCGAGCCATCAGATTCCAATCTTGAACCAGGAGCACATCGAGGTAGGTTCGACACCGCCGGGAAAGTACAACTCCAACCCGCCGACCTCCGGCTGGCATTACCAGCAGACGGCGCGCAACAAGTTCTACGACGAGCCGGTGCCCGACCAATACCTCCTCCACAATCTTGAGCACGGCGATGTTTGGGTCGCTTATCATCCTCGTCTCTCGAAGGAGGTTAAAGACGTTCTCAAAAAGTTTGTTTCCACCCGGGTGATTGCGAGTCCCCGGCCGGGGAATGAGACAGATATCGCTCTGGCGGCTTGGGGCCGGCTCGACGCCTTTAATTTGGAGGGGGCGGTTTTGCCGGAGAACAGAATCAACGACTTCATCAAACGCTATACAAACAAGGGGCCCGAAAAAATTCCCCTCGAAGCCCACGGCCGGCTTAATTTTAATTGAGGCCCTTCCAAGAGGCCCTTCCAAGGACGGTCCTTGTATACTTCAGCCCATGCCAATTATTTTAGACGGCAAGAAGGTCGCCAAGGAGATTGCGGAGAGATTAAAGAAGGAAATAAAGGCGAGAGGAGCCAAGCCGGCTTTGATTATTGTCTCCATTGCTCCGACACACGAGTCGAAAAGTTATATTGGTCGTAAAAAGCGGTTCGGCGCGCAGATTGGAGCGCGCGTGGAGATAGTTGAGTTTAAAAAAGAATCCAAGGCGGAGGAAATTGGGGCGCGGATTCGGCAGTTTAATGCCGATTCATCAATACACGGCATCATTGTCCAGCTGCCCCTGCCGCCGTCCCTCGACCGAGCGTTTATCATCGAGTCGGTGAACCCGCTCAAAGACGTTGATGGGCTGACGGCCGAAAATCTCAAACTCCTCTCGGAGGGCACTCCGCGCTTCATCCCGGCTACCACCAAAGGGATTCTCGCCCTGCTTGACTCATATCATGTTGACATCAAGGGACAGAAGGTGGTGATAGTCGGTCGCTCCAGTCTGGTGGGCAAGCCCACCGCGCTCTCTCTCCTGAACAGAGACGCCACTGTTACGATTTGCCACCGCCAGACGCCGGATTTAATGAAAGAAACCCGCGCCGCGGACGTCTTAATAACGGCGGCCGGGCATGCGGGGCTTATCGGCCGGGAGCATGTCAGAGAGGGGCAGGTAGTGGTGGATGTCGGCATAAATAGCGTCTCGGGCGGCGGCCTCGCGGAGGAGATGAGCGGAAGGAAGATTGTGGGCGATGTCCGCTTTGATGAGGTCTCCAAGATTGTCTCGGCCATCTCGCCGGCGCCGGGAGGGGTGGGGCCCATGACCGTGGCCTCTCTGTTTGAGAACTTGTGGGAAGCTTATAAGACGCAAAGTTAGATTTTCAATTTTCAATTAAAAATTAGATTCATTTATATGAACACTATTGTTCAAAACAAATTCTTCCGCGTCGGCGTCATTGGCACCGCAATTTTTCTGGCTTTGTTTCTGGCCGCCAAGGCCATCGGGGCCTTTAAGGGTATAAGCGCCGCCTACGCCGAGAACCCCCCAGTCCAGACCATCACGGTCAGCGGCAAGGGCGAGGTTTTGGTCAAGCCGGATATTGCTGTCATTACCTTCGGGGTAATCGAGGAGGCGGCGACCGTGGCCGCCGCCCAGAAAAAGGCCGCGGACAAGATGAATGCCGCTATAAAATTTCTCAAGGAGTCCGGCGTGGCCGAAAAGGACATCAAAACGGTGAATTATAACATCTACCCGCGCTATGAGTTTGGACCGAAAGGTCAGAGACCGGTCGTTTATCCGCCCTATCCGCCGGAGGGGACAAGAAGCTTGGTCGGTTACGAGATTAGTCAGACTGTCGAGGTTAAGATTCGCAAACTTGATGAGGCGGGCAAAATTCTCGCCGGTCTGGGCGCGGCGGGAGTTAATAATTTGAGCGGCTTGAACCTTATCAATGACAAGGAGGACGAGCTCCGCAAGGAGGCCCGTTCAAAGGCCATCGCCGATGCCCGCGCCGACGCCAAGAAGCTGGCCCGCGACCTCGGCGTGCGATTGTCGAAAATTATCAGCTTCTCGGAATCGGGAATTTACCCGGTCTATTTTGGAAAGGCGGCTGTCGGATTGGAGAGGGGAGGCGATGCGGCTCCAACTCCGCCCGAAATTCCCTCCGGCGAGAACAGAATTGTCACCAACGTTACTATCACCTACGAAATCCGATAATTGACAATAAATGGTGGGAGAGATAGCATATAAAAACTGCCCTTGCGGGCGGTTTTTAATAAAAAATGAAACTGGTAGACTACCTCAAGGAGACCAAGGTCGAGCTTAAGCACGTCAACTGGCCGCGGCGGCGTCAGGCGGCTGCGTTTACGGTGGTGGTGGTGGTTGTCTCGATTCTGACCGCCGCTTTTTTGGGAGTTTTTGATACTCTTTTCCAGACTCTTTTGGACAGATTTGTAGTCTAAAGTTTTGAAAATATGACGAGGCAAAAAATTCAAGAAGGCAGAAACTGGTACGCTATCCATACCTACGCCGGTTATGAGAACGCCGTGGCCAGAAACTTGCGCCAGCGCATCGAGTCCCTCGGCATGGAGGATAAAATTTTCAATGTTTTGGTGCCCACCGAGAAAAAAATCAAGATTAAAGCCGGCAAGCGGGTTGAGGAGGAGGAGAAAATATACCCCGGATATATTTTGGTTGATATGATAGTTACTGACGATTCATGGTATGTCGTCAGAAATACACCGAGAGTGACCGGTTTTGTCGGTTCTGGCGTTTATCCCGTGCCTCTGGACAAACTGGAGGTTGAGGAGCTTTTTCGCCGAATGGAGACCGGCGTCGTCAAGCACGCCATCGAGCTCTCATCCGATGACCCTGTGGTTATCACCGACGGGCCGTTTAAAGAACTGGAGGGCAAGGTGGCCGAGATTGACGAGGAGCGCGGCAAGGTCAAGGTTTTGGTCTCGATGTTCGGCCGCGAGACGCCGGTGGAGCTGGATTTTTTGCAGGTGAAGAAAATTTAACTCGTAGTAAGTGTCGTGTTTATGAAAAAGCCAGTCAGACAACTTAAAATGATTATCGAGGGAGGTAAAGCCAACCCGGCGCCGCCAATCGGGCCCGCTTTAGGTCAGGCCAAGGTCGCCATCGGTGAATTTGTCACCCGCTTTAACGAGGCCACCAAGGACAGGCGCGGCGAACCGGTGCCGATTGTGATAAACGTCTACGAGGACCGGACCTTCGACTTTATCCTTAAACAGCCTCCCGCCTCGGCCCTCCTTCTCAAGGCCGCCGGCAAAGAAAAGGGCTCGGCTAAGAGCGGGGTAGAAAAGGCGGCCACTGTCACCCGAACTCAAGTGCGTGAGATTGCCGAGAAAAAACTGCCGGACTTAAACGCCGCCGATATGGAAGGAGCTGTCAAAATTATCGAGGGCACCGCCCGCTCCATGGGCATAGAGGTCAAATGACGGCATAGTCGCTTTTGAGCTTGCGAATCTCGCCTTTAATTATTAAATTCACCTCCTTTTTCTTTTCCCGCGAGATGCCGTCAGCGATGTCGCGTTCGTGATACTTGCTCTTGCGAGGATTGATTTTTTGGTCCAAGGTTTCGAACACCACCTGGCAGATGCGTTCGCCCGGGAAGAGACGCACCGTCTGGGAATGGGTGTTGTTGCGGATGGGGAGGGTGAGCTGCCCCTTGTAGCCGGAGTCGATGATGCCGGTTAAATCCAGAGAAAGCCCTTTGCGGTTGGTCGAAGAACGCGGGTAGAGAACACCCATGAGGTCGTTCGGGACTTTTAGAGATTCCAAAGTGGAGACGATGATGTACTCGCTGGGCAGGAGGTCAAAGTACTGTTTCTCCTCGAGCTCTACCACATCAAAGTGGCGTTGGTTCTCTTTGTCAAAGTGGCTGATATCCAAGGCTTCTCGCCCCCGCTCGGTCTGGTGCCAGCGCTTGGGGATGAGAAAGGTAAAACCGAGCCGCAGGTCCACGGCGTGGTCTTGGAGCTCAAAGGAGTCTAGCGGGGGCGAGAAGCCAAGTTCTCCGGCTTTCACTCTCTTCAAGATGTTATCTCTGGTGAGAATGGCCATTTTTTATAACTTTATACTCCAAAAGAATACTTTGGTTTTCCTTACGGCACTCTACAAGCTCCAAAGTAGCATCAATGGCCTCGGCAAACAAGCGCACCCCCTCTCCGAAAACTATGGGTTCGAGGGTGAGATATAAAGTATCTACAACCCCGGCCTTCATGAAAAGAGTGTAGATTTGAGAGCCGCCGCAGACGGCCAGTTCCCCCACTCCCTCGCTCTTGAGATGTCTGATAAGTTGAGCCGGACTCTTTCTGGTCGGTTCGATGTCTTTGACCTCGAGTTTACGTCTGGTGTAGACGATGTTTCTTCTGCCCGGCAGGGCCTTGCCGATGGTTTCAAAGGTTTTGCGCCCCATGACCATGACCCCGGCGCGCTTGGTTAGCGCCACGAACCGCTTTTTATCTTCTTTGCTTGGCCAATCGGCGAAGTGCTTGGCGCTTTTGGCGATGAAGCCGTCGGCCGAGAGGGCGGCGATGATAAAAACTTTCATCAGAGGACAATTTTAAGCCCGGCCATGGGCTCCATCGGTTGATACTGTTTATCGAGCATTGAGATGAGCTCATCCGCCACCGACCGGTCTTTCTTTTCAATCCTCCCGAGAGTATTTTGGGGGAGTTTGAGTTCAATCTTTGGGTGAGCGTTTTTCCTTCTCATCATTTCTTCGGCGGCGAAGTAGTGAGTATCGTAGATGTGAGCGTTGGAGATGGAGTGACTGTAAATGCCGGGTTTAACCTCGAAGTGGGAAGCTAAGATGTAAGCCAGGAGAGCGAAACCGGCCACGTCGTGGGGCATACCGAGTATACAGTCGTTCGAGCGGACGATGTTGTGGAAGTGGAGGCGGCCGCCGATGATGTTGACGGTAAAGGTGTAAGGGCAGGGAACATTTTTCTTCTTGAAATGGGGAGAGAGGCCGTCCGAGCCCGGGTCCCAGCTGACCACCACGCCCTGACGCGAGCTCGGCTCGGTTTCGAGGAGATGAATTAAGAGCTTGAGCTGGTCGCGGCCGAAGTGTTTGCGCCACCGATAGCCGTAGGCCACGGTGACGACGTCGCCCGGGTTGGTGAAGTCGTCCCAGATTTTGGTGTACTTTCGCAGAAACTCTTCCGGCTTGCGGGAGCCGAGAATAAACCAGATCTGCTCGGCCACGAAGACTTTGATGGGGATTTTGCGCAGGGTCAGGAGAGGAAAGCCGTCCTTCTCGAGGTCGAGCGAGAAGTGTCTGCCGGGCAGAGCCCTGGTTTCGTGCTTGGTGCGCTCCGAGATTTCAGCAATGCCCTTCTTCATAATCTCGGAGATTAAATTCTGATAAATTTCATCGAATTTTGTCACGGTAGGGTGATTATATATAATGGACTCCATTATTCAAATCTATGAAGATTCTTTACCCATACGTCGCGCCCGGGAGGATTTATCTTTACGTGGCCGGCAATAATCCCTTCATGGGCGAAGCCAGGGAATTTGCTCTCTTTCACTCCCTGGATGATTTTCAAAAAACAGGCAGTCTAGTAGTAAAAGACGGCGCGGTCTTAGGCCGCGGGGCTAACGGCAATGACTATCATCGAAAGCATCAGTGTGAGAGAGTCAGATTAAAGATTCCAACCGGTGAGCGCTATGACCTCTGCGAGGGTTGCCATCCCAAAAACCACAGCGAACCCAAGGCCATCGCCGAAGCGCAGTCAAAAGGTTACGGCCTCGCCGGCGCCGATTTGTATCTCTGGGGACATTGGTGGTGTTGCGAGCCGTGCTGGCGGGCGATTATCGCCGCGGGCATAAAAAACGTTTATCTTCTTGAAGGCAGTGAGCGCCTCTTCAACAAAATTCATCCCGACAATATTCTGGGAAAGTTTTGATTGCGGTTTTTTTGTGGGTTGCTAGAATCGCGGCATGAAGGATAGAGAAGTCGGGAGACTGATAGCCGAGGAGAGGAAGAGGCAGAAAAAAGTCATTAACTTGATTGCCTCGGAGAATTATGTCTCCAAAGATGTCTTGGAAGCGCTTGGGTCGGAACTCACCAACAAGTACGCCGAAGGATACTCAAAGTCGCGCTATTACGGCGGCAACGAGGTGGTTGATAAAATTGAGGATTTATGCCGAAAGCGCGCTCTCAAGCTTTTTAAGCTTTCTCCGGCCGAGTGGCACGTCAACGTTCAGCCGCTGTCGGGCTCGCCGGCCAACGTCGCTGTTTATCTCGCTTTGGTGCCTCCCGGCGGCAAAATTATGGGTATGAATCTCTCCGATGGCGGACATCTTACCCACGGCCACAGGGTTTCCATCACCGGCAAGGTCTGGCAGCAGATTTCTTACGGCGTAAATCCAAAAACGGAAGTTTTGGATTATGAGGAGATAGATAGAATTGCCGAGCGGGAAAAACCGCAGCTCATTGTGGCCGGCTTCACGGCCTACCCTCGCATAATTTATTTTGAAAAATTTAGGGAAATGGCGGATAGGTGCGGCGCTTATCTTATAGCTGACATGTCGCACCTGGCCGGTTTGGTAGCCGGAGGGGTTTATCCCTCGCCCTTTCCGCACACTGATGTCGTCACTACCACCACCCACAAGACCCTGCGCGGCCCGAGGGCCGCGCTCATTTTCTCCCGCATCGATGACAGGGAGATTTATAAAAAAATAGACAAGGCGGTTTTTCCCGGTCTCCAAGGCGGTCCCCATCTTAACCAAATCGCGGCGGCGGCGGTGGCTCTTAAGGAAGCAGACAGCGCGGCCTTCAGAAAATACGCCAAACAGGTTGTCGCTAATGCCAAAATACTGGCGAGCGAGTTAAAGAGATTGGGTTGGAAAGTAATTTCGGGCGGGACGGACAGCCATCTTATTCTTTTGAACACATGGATGGACGGAAATGGCATCAGCGGGAGGGAAGCTGGCATAAGACTGGAAAAGAATGGAATTATTGTCAACAAAAATACCGTCCCCGGCGAGAGCCGTTCGCCGGTTGACCCTTCGGGTATCCGGCTGGGCACGGCGGCCGAGACCACGCGCGGCCGGAAGGAGAAAGATTTTGTTGCCATCGCCGGCAGGATAGATAAAATTCTTAGGAACTGATGAAGAGAGGCAAGTTTATAGTGATTGAAGGAGGCGACGGCAGCGGCAAGACCACTCTCCTTAAATCCGTGGGCGAAGTTTTTCCTCTCAAAAAATTTCGCCTGACGCGCGAGCCGGGCGGCACACCTCTCTCGGAAATCATAAGAGGTGTCATGCTCTCGGATGAAGCCAGAAGGGCCTCGGCCGAGACGCAGTTTTGCCTGGCTTGGGCGGCGCGCGCCCATCACCTGCAAAATCTCGTTGTCCCAGCCCTCGAGTCCGGAGTCCATGTCATTTCCGACAGATTTGATTCGTCCACTTTCGCTTTTCAAGTCCACGGGCAGGAGGCACCCCATTTGGAGGGTCTTTTCAGAGAGATAAGAAGGATTTACTTGGGTCGGTATGCGCCGGACATGTACATTTTTCTCCATGTTTCTCCCAAGGTGGGAATGCGGAGAACGGCAGGCAGAGTGGGTGAGCGCAATCACTTTGACCGAAGGAAGTTCGAGTTCCACCAGAAAGTGACGGAGGGTTACCTCGATTTCTTTAAAAAGATTAATCCGCCTCATGTTATCATTGACGCCTCAAAGTCTCTCGAGGAGGTTAAGAGAAATTTCCACCAAGCGCTCTGCAATATAATCGGGCGCAAATAAACTCCCCTGACGGGGAGTTTTTGGTATAATTTGCTAGAATTCAGACATGATTAGCGATGCTTTGAGGGAAAGTATCAAGGAGGCTTGTTTAGAGGTTTCTGTTGCGCCCAGGGAGATTCATCTCGAGTTTCCGGAAAACGCCGCGCACGGCGATTACTCTACGAACGTGGCCTTGATGTATGCCAAAGGGGTGGGCAGCGCTCCGCGGGAGCTTGCCGAGAGAATTGTTGAAAGTCTTCAGAGGAAAAATATCCCCGATGTGGAGAGGATTAAAGCGGCCGGCGCGGGGTTCATCAATTTTTATCTCTCCGACGCCTTTTTTGCCAGAAATCTCACTGAAGTTGTTGACAAAGGCGAAAACTACGGACGGGGTCGGGTGCTCGAGGGCGAGAGAGTGATGGTTGAGTACACTGACCCGAACCCTTTCAAAGAGTTCCACATCGGCCATCTTATGTCGAACACTATCGGCGAGTCGCTCGCGAGAATTGTGGAATGGAACGGGGCGGTGGTGGTGCGGGCTTGTTATCAAGGCGACGTCGGCCTCCATGTGGCCAAAACCTTATGGGTTGCGATAGGCAAGCGGTGGCCGAGCGAGGAGTCTCCTTTAGCGGAGAAAATGAAGTTTTTGGGCGAGGCCTATGCCGCCGGCTCGAGGGCCTATGAGGAAGATGAAAAAGCAAGGGAGGAGGTTCAGAAAATCAATAAAAAAATTTTTGAAAGGAGTCCGGAGATAATGGGAGAATATCAAAAAGGCAGAACTTGGAGCTTGGAGCACTTTGAGCAAATTTACAAACGCCTCGGCACTAAGTTTGATGTCTTTTTCTTTGAGAGCGAGGTGTGGCAGAAGGGCGTCGGGATGGTTAAGGAAGGTCTGGGTGAAAGAGTCTTTGAGGAGAGTGAAGGGGCGGTGATATTCAGAGGCGAACCGCCCGGTCTTCATACCAGAGTCTTCGTCACGGCGGCGGGACTGCCTACCTACGAAGCCAAAGAGCTTGGCCTCAATGTCAAAAAGTTCGAAGTTTATCCTGATTTGGATGAATCAATCATTGTCACCGCCAACTAGCAGAACGACTACTTCAAAGTTGTTCTGCGAGTTCTGCGTCTTCTTGAGCCGGAGATTGCCAAGCGCACCAAGCATGTCTCGCATGGAGTGCTGCGTCTGTCTAGCGGCAAAATGTCGTCAAGAGCGGGCAATGTGGTCACCGCCGAGCGCCTGCTCTCGGCGGTCGAGGCCGTTGTTCACCAAAAAATCGCCGAGCGGGAGCTCTTGGCTGCGCATAAAAATAGGATTGCGGCGGAGGTGGCGGCCGGGGCCGTAAAGTTCTCGATTTTAAGGCAGACCATCGGCTCGGACATTGTCTTCGATTTTGAGCAGTCGATTTCTTTTGAGGGCGACTCTGGTCCGTACATTCAGTACACCTATACTCGAGCTCACTCGGTCTTGGATAAGGCGAGGGAGGCGGGACTTGGGGGTAACCCGCGCTCGCCCGGCTCAAGCGGGACGCGCAAGGTAGAACGGCTCCTGGCCCGCTTTCCCGACATTGTCGCCCTCTCTTACCAAGGGCTCGCGCCTCAACGTATCGTCCATTATCTTTTGGAACTTTCCTCGGAGTTCAACCGTTTCTACG
>JACOZD010000026.1:0-9443 GCA_016181525.1 Candidatus Tayloriibacteriota bacterium
CCGCCGCGGTTGAAGAGTCCGAGAGAACCGTCGGCGCGGATGACGCGATGGCAGGGTACCGTCGGGTCGTAATTATTTTTCATGACTGTGCCGACTGCGCGCGCGGCCCCGGGATATCCGATGGCGAGAGCGACCTCGCCATAACTCTTCGTTTCCCCTCTCGGTATCTGCCGCACCGCATCCCGCACGCGCTTCGCGAATGAACTCTTTTTCATTTATTTTTCTTGTGCTGTTCTTGGAATGTCTTGCCAGCAGCTTCGCGGTATGTGCAGTATTCGCAGGGGCCGCCGCCAAATGAAGTGCCGACCGGCGGTATTTCATCGTTCGTGAGCATCTTTTTCAAGTCATAAATCACCGGCTCCACCCACGTGTCGCTCCCAGTGTACGGGATAAGTTCTACATCAAATTCCAGTTTCGCATCAAACGCCTTCGCGTCGGACTTACCGTTCACATATACGAAGTAGCCGGTCGGCGAAACTTTGAAATCGTTTTTTCTAAAGAGCCACTGGTAAATCTCCATTTGTCTTTTGTACTGGTCATACAGGTCGTCTTCAGAGCTCGGCCCTATTTTTTTACTAGTCGCCTTGTAGTCAACGATGATAAACTCACCGTCCGGATTCACCCACACGTCGTCAATGCCTCCGCGTATTAAGATATTTGTCGGCGCGTGCAGATAGCTGATGCCTCGCCGAAGCGCATCGCGCCATTCACCCATCCGGTCATCTTGTAACGGCACAGCGTCAAGGCCGTATTTTTTTAAGAGCGGGTGCTGAGATTTCTGTTCTCTGTGAATATCAAACTCTCTCTTCAATAACTCATCCACTGCGTTATTCAGCGTGAACGCGGGCATAGAGGGACGCTTCACGCCAAATTTTAAATCAAGAAACGAACAGCGCCGGCATTCGGTAAATAGGTCTATCTTGGAGCGGCTGACTCTAAACGGTTCGCCCGACGATGGGTCGTAGGGGCCGTTCCCCTTTCTTTTTTTGTATGTATTCATAGCCATGTTATTCGGTTGTTTTAAAATACGCGACGACCGGCGCTCCGGTGTCAAAATCTACATACACGCTGTTGGCTGACGGGTCAAACGAGCCGTTGTTGTCGTCGCGATACAGTTCTATCGCATAGGAACTGTTCGGCTCCGTCGCCCGCAGAAGCGGGACTGATATCTGAGAACGCGGCCCCCCGACCTTCGCGGCTCCGAGCACATTGGCGAGACTGCCGCCGTTCAACTCCCGCACGGCAATCCAAACTCCAGGCGGCGGTACGGTGACCGACTCAACGATGACATCGCCTCCGGCCGGCTGGTTACTGACGGAAACCGCTCCGCTCTCGAGCGGTTCAGTCGGTACCGAAGTCAGACTTCGGTAGCTGCTACCGAAGTCTGACTTCGGTATTGAGGTGTTGCCGATGAACCACGCTCCGGCGATAAGCAGTCCGAGCATGACTCCGGCGACAAATGAGCCTGGAGAGAAGCGCGACATCATACGGATTCAGCGTCGCCGTTGAGCGAGAGCAGGCCGTCGGCCTCGGCGATGAGCTCGCCGACGCGCTCGCTTGGCAAACGAAGTGAGTCAAGGGAGCGGCGGTTCTCCACTATGCAGTCAACTGCAATAACTCCGCGCTCTATGAGCAGGCGCTTTTCCGAGCGCGAGAGCCCCGTGAGCGCCGTTATCGGATACACCTTTGCTCGGCTCATGCGCATAAAAAGGCTGTCGTTCGCTGGATACCCCCAGCCCAAGAGCTCTACGCCCGAGCATTCGCCATAGGCGATAGCCTCGGAGGTGAACTTGGTGTTCGTGATTAAAATGCCGCGGTCAATCGGACAAGAGCGCGCGGACGCATCGCACGCGAAGATGTCGTCAAAGCGGCTCTTCACATAGAGGGCGACCTTCAGGTCCGTCTTGTAGCCCGGGTCGTTATGGTATTTGAGTTCGGCGGCGAGAAACTCGTTCTGTCCCGCGTGCGACGCGTAGAAGTCTACTTCGTGCGAGACGCACTTCCCTTTTATTATCTTTCTTGTTTCCACTTGCCAGCCTTCCGCGCGGTAGAGGTGCGAAATAAAGTCTTCAAAGGGATGTCCGGATGGTCCAAGCTCCAGAAGCGCCCGGCGCAACGCGTATCTGGCTGCGACGGGACGCGCTTCTCTGCGCAGAAGCGCGAATGCTCTCGTATAAATCTCTTTTGAAGAGGTCCCCGAAGCGACGGTAGCGGAGACGGTCTCCGATATCCTTCTGGCGATTGACGCGCTTGCGCCGGCGCGCTCCAGAGATACGACAAGGCGCGCGGGGTCAAATGTTTCCCTTGTTCCATCGGCTTTAAGAATAACCGGGAGCGTCGTCATGGAGAAGTAACGTCGGCGGGAATTCCGTTGACGGTCGCCGTTATCGGCAAGTTCGCGGGCGCGGAAAGCGACGTTTGGAAGAGCATGCGCGTCGGAGCCTGGAGACAAATCCCCGAGTCCTCTTGCATCTCTATGGATACGGCGATGCTTTCATTACCGGACGCATCGTTAACGAGGGCGGCCGATGCGCTCACGGCCGCGCACGCATTCGGCGCTTCAATGGAGCCTGAAATCTCGTACACGCCTTTCTTGAACGAGCCGCGCACTATGACCGAGGGTGTGATTTCTGTTTCAGATACTGGCGCCCGGCTTACTGCTATATCGCGCGTATGAGGCACCGAGAGGGCAAAAACGACCAGAATTACAAGCGCGATAATTGCCGCAGAAACCCAGAGACGCATACGGTTCATGCGCCAATAATACCACCACCGACAAGTTCTTCGCCACGGTAGAAAACGATTGACTGTCCGGGGACTGGAATCTCCGGGAGCGGCGCCGCGCTTATAAAACGACTGTTTTCTACGCGGCCAGCGCAGCGCTCTCCGCGATACCGCGTCTGCGCCTCCAATTCGCCTGTCGGTTCGCAGAACCAATTCGCATCGGTAAAACGGACTTCGCGCGCGCCCTGCGCGCGCATTCTTGAAACTTTTATTTCCCTCTTCTCCACGTTTTTCCCAACCACATATCCGCCCTCCGCCCGCTGGCCAAGTGTGTATAAAACAGCAGGATTGTCTGTCCCTATTTCTCTTTCCAAAAACTCTTTGACCGAGACGCTGCCTAGGAAACATACGCCTTGGCTGTCTTTTTTGTCGGCAACCGGCAAGTTAAACTTTCTCGCGAGCGCGCGGACTTTTTCTTTTCCCATGTTCCCGACAGGAAAAATCGTCGCATTCAAAATATCTTTCGGCACCGCCCAGAGAAAATAGCTCTGGTCTTTTTCTCCCGCGCGGTAGTGTCCGGTAGCAATCGCCTCTGCTCCGGCATTCTTCGCGTAGCGATAGAACGCGCCGAACTTCACATCCCGATTGCACATCACGTCCGGATTCGGCGTTCGCCCGGCGCGATATTCGGCAAGCAAGTAGTTTATGACGCCTTTTCTGTATTCTACGCTTGCGTCAAGCGTGCGAAACGGAATGTTCAGACGCGCCGCGACGCGCATCGCGTCGCGGCGCTCCGCCGCCCACGTGCAGGGCATCTCCGGCGGGTACCAACCCTTTATAAACACTCCCGTCACCTCGGTCCCCGCTTCTTTTAACAGCGCAGCGCTTACCGCCGAATCTACTCCCCCCGACAATCCTACGTATATTTTCTTTCCTCGTACGTTCATTTCTACAGTCTACTTCAAATACTTGCGTTGGTTAGATTGATGCTCGATGTAAGTTGTCGCGTAATGCATTAAGTTGTCAGAGCCGGTGAGGTAATAAAGGTAGTCCGTTTTTGTCGGATGCAGAGCCGCCTGAATGCTCTCAATGCCCGGATTTGCAATCGGTCCCGGAGGAAGGCCTGTATGGAGGTATAAGTTGTAAGGAGATTCAGTTTTAAGGTCAGAAAAAGACGGCGAGTATGTGTCGCGGTTAAAGATATAGCCGAAGACCGCGTCCACCTGGAGCGGCATGCCGATATCCAGCCTGTCCCAGAGAATGCCGGCGACGATGCGCCTGTTCTCAACAGTTCTCGCCTCTTTCTCTACAAGCGAGGCCATCGTGATGATGTCGGGAAGCGAATATCCCGATGTTTGTATGTCGCCTGATAATGAGGCAGTCTTCGCATCAAAGTTCTTGCGCATCGCGTTAATCACAGATTGAGCAGTCGCATCCGGCGGAAAGAAATACGTGTCGGGAAAGAGATATCCTTCCTGCGACTTGCCGAGCGATATGATTTCACCGGACGTAATGAGAGGAAGCGCCCCTGAAACTTTTTCCGCTATGTCGCGTACCGTCACTCCCTCGGGAAAGGTGATGCTCACTGGAGGGAGACCATATGCGCCGGTTGACAGCCGGCGGGCAACGGTGAATACGTTTTCAGGAGTTTTAAAGAGATACGCGCCGGACTTCACACGAGAACTCGCTCCGGAAATTCGTAATATCAAGCTTAAAACTGACGCATGCTTGATTATATTCGCATCGTATAACTGTTCGGATATGTCCGACGCCGAAGCTCCGCGGCTTATAACGACAGTGTCGCCGGAAGGAAAGTCTAACGGCGGCGCGAACAGTAACGTATAACCGCCTACGAGGACTGCGGCAACGGCGAACGAGCAGACCCCCCACACATAACGTTTAAAAAAATCCATGCGTTTATGTCGGAAGATTTGGCGGAGCTTCGCCTGTCGCAGACTGAATGCGCGTGAGACCCGGCGTTTCCACCGAGTGGGACGGGATATGGAATACGGTCGCGAGCTCCTCGGTGCTCATCACCATGACTTTGTCTTGCGGAATGCCGTAGTAAAAAGGGTCGTGGAAGAACTGGCGGCGCCGAAACGCCTCAACAAGCCTCTTCGCGTAAAGCCTCTTAAGCTTGGCCGCGCCGATTTCCCAAGGATAATCGTCAAAACGCTTAAGCCAGTCGCTTGAGTTGATGCCGTTCCACCCTTCTGTGCTGAACGGCTTGAAAAGGCCTATCATATGGGTAATCATAACCGGATTGAATTTATCTTTTTTAGCGATATAGACGGAGCGCGCTCCGACGTCAAAAGCAAGTTTGGATACGTTGCGCTCAATGGCGGCTATCTTCTCAGATTGTCCCTTGGTCGGATTAGGAAATCCGGGCCGCTCCTCTCCGGTCGCCGGGTCAATGTATGGGTCCCTCGTTTTCTTGCGAATTTCATCCACCAGCTCGTCCGCTTCGTCCTTCCAAGTGTATTGCTTGCCTGTTTTTTTATTTTTCTTTTTCCCGTACCGTTCTCCCTTATGGACGCGGACGATGAATTGGAGCCAGAGATATTCTCCCTTCCCTATTGAACCCATAAACTCAATAAGATTGGCGAGCGGGTCAACCTGTTCCGGCTCTTTCTGCACTTTGTCCATGCCGTATTCAATGTACGTCTTAATCGGCAACGGGGCTTCACTCGTGTGCTTAAAGTCGGCGCCCCACACTCCCCCAATATCGTCCGACTCGGTATCAATAAAGCGCGTATAGTCCGGCGCCTCCATTATCTGCACGCCGGGATACTGCGCATACATCTGCGACTCTACGATCCTGCGGAAGTTCGCGCGCGTCCATATAAAGAAATGCACCTGTCCTTCAAAAGAGGCTATCTCAAGAGACCACCACGGACGCACTCCGCCGAGGAACCACACTACATACCAGTTGCTCTCGCCAGGAGAGAGGTGGATGCTGGAGAGGAAAGCTTCCATCGCGAGCGGCGTCTTCACCAGATTGCGCGGCGGCTTAATCTCCAACAGGACGTTTTTTTGGTTCGCGATAAACTCGCCTCTCTTCAGCGTCAGCCAGAGAATGAGCGCCCCGCCGACCAGCATGAACGGCAGCCAGAGCGGCGCGAGGAAGAGCGACAGCGACAGGGCGAACGAAACGATATTTGGCATGAACACATACGCAACGAAAAATATCGCCAGTCCGAGGGCGAATAATGGGCGCGGCTCAAGCCTGATGCCGGATGTGGATGTAAAACTGCCGCGCAGCTTCTCAACTGCTTCCATGAACGGTACCATTGCCGCAAGTATAACAGAGCAAGGGCGGCGCCTGACGGCGCCGCCCTTGCTCTGTGTATTGTTTAAACAGCCGCGTATTGTCCGTCCTTGAGACGTCTGAAGTAGCGCGAGTCGTTCAGATTGACAAGAATGGTGTTGTCCTTCACGAAGCGCGCCTTCTTAACTCGTTTTATGATTTCATCCTTCTTAAGCGGACCCGTCTTCTCAAGCGTTTCGCGAATAACGTCGCGCACGACTCCGGGCGTATAACCCCATTCGGTGAGCGCGTAGAGGCCGCGTCCGACCAGAACGAACCTTGGGTCCTTTATAAGTTCGTTATGGGTGGTGGCGATGTGCGCTTTCTTAGAAAAGAGCGAACCGATCGCTCTGGCGACTTCGGAGAAATGCATCGGTTTTCCGTGTCGCTTCACGGCGAGATACGCATAATCACGGACGCCCTTGATGCGGATGGCGGGCGCCGTGGCACGTCCCCACTGCGCAAGCGGGTTACTGCCGATGTGTTTGGAGAGCGAGAGCCAGCGCTTCAACACCTCGTCATTCTTATACGCGTCGTTCACCTCCTTCAGCTCGTCAAGAAAACGGTCAAGAAGCTCTCCCTCGGACACCACTTCGTCGTCAGAAAGAGATGTGTAGAGCTTTGAAAGCGCATTGTGAATATGCTTTGCAGTCGCGTGGTCAACGTGCCAGCGCGCGAGAAAGTCGTTCGTCTCGCGTTCGCGGAAAAATGCGGAATTAACCACCAAGAAAAAGCGGAACCGATTACGGCTCTTCTCATCCGAGCCCAGCGCGGATAGAAGCGTCTCTTCCGGCACGATTGCTCCGAGCGAATGGATGTACTGCGCGATCTCCTCAAATGCCGAACCAGCCTCTTTAAAGGCCTTGCTCGCGCGAACGGCATCAAGTCCGGCGGCCTCTATCTGGCGGACGCGCTCGCGCGTGATGCTGGTGCGGTCCCCGATAGATTCCAGAGTCTCGCGCTCCGTGTTGGAGCCCAAGCCGAAACGGCGTATAAGCACTTCCCTCGCCCGTTCAGGGGCGGCCGCAAGGAGTCTCTTCGCGAGAGCGGCGCTGTCAAATGAAAAAACTGCGGAACCGCCCTGTTTCTTCGCTTTTGTAGCCTTAGCCATGTGGTATAATGTATAACAAACGCCTTATAAAGTGTCAACAGGCGCGATTATACCACAAGGTTTATTATTTTGTTCGGCACGTAAATAACGCGCTTCGGCTCCGAGCCCGCAAGGGCGGCGGTGACGGCCGGGATCTTCAAGGCCCCGGCCAGAACCTCGGCCTCGCCGGCCTCGCGCGGCAGCCGGAGGCTGCCGCGCTTTCGGCCGGCGACCTGCACAACGACTTCTGCTTCGCTAGCAACAGTGATTGATGCGGCTGGCCATGATTGCTGATGAACGCTCTTTACTTCGAGCGCAGTCGAGGAGCCATCTCCGCCAAGTTTAGTCCAGAGATGCTCGGCGAGATGCGGAGCGAACGGCGCGAGCATAATGGCGAGCTGTGTGAGTGCAGACTTTGGTATCGTTTCCAACGCTTCCAAATCATTCACGAGAACCATAAGCGCTGCGACACTGGTATTGAACTTAAATCTGTCGCCGTCTTCTGCGACTTTCACACTGGCGCGCGCGAGCGACTGGTTTAAAGAATCAGAAATTTCACCTGAATTTACTTTTCCAAATAAGCGATCAACTCTATCAAGAAACTTGCGCATGGAGGCGACGCCGTCCAAACTCCACGGATAGCTTCTCGGCTCGTTATAAGGGCCGATAAAGGCGAGATAGAGCCGCACGGCATCAGCCCCATATTTCTCTACAAACTCATCGGGGTTGACGACATTCCCCTTAGACT
Organism: Candidatus Tayloriibacteriota bacterium; assembly: GCA_016181525.1. Lineage (GTDB taxonomy): Bacteria > Patescibacteriota > Minisyncoccia > Phycocordibacterales > JACOZD01 > JACOZD01. Next base: position 7,870 of record JACOZD010000026.1, read on the forward strand.
TGCTCATCTTCTGCCCATCGGGGCCCATGATTAGCCCGCGATTGTAGCGCTCGGTAAACGGCTCGTCTACCGGCACGAGCGCGAGGTCGTAGAGCGCCTTCATAAAGAAGCGCGCGTAGAGCACGTGCATTGTCGTGTGCTCGCTCCCGCCCGAATATCTATTTATAGGCAACCATTTCTTCATCAGCGCGGCGTCAGAAAAATCGTGAGTGTCTTTCGGAGCTAGATAGCGAAGGAAATACCACGAAGAGTCAACGAATGTATCCAGAGTGTCATACTCTGGCGTCCAGCCATCGCCGAATATTTTTGTCACGCGCTCTTTCAGCTCTTTAGACGATGCGAGCGGCGCCTGATTTATCGGCTTGCCCGCCGGAGGCGGGTCTGCCTTCGGCAGAAAATCTACGTCGGTGGGCAGGAGCCACGGCAGGTGTTCGGCGGGTACCGCGTGCGGCTTCCCCTCCGGGTCATACACAATCGGTATCGGACAGCCCCAATATCTCTGCCTGCTTACGAGCCAATCGCGTAGGCGATATTGCGTCGCCATCTCGCCTCCAATTGCATTCACAATGTCCCGTTGGGCTTCACGATTCGCGCGCCCGTTGAAATCGCCAGAGCGTGCCAGAACTCCATCGCCGGTGTAGCATCCGATTCCGAAAAATCTTTCCATTGCTCGCTGATGTAAATCGTCATGAATCTCCCGAACCGCTTGCTCTTTTGACACCCACTCAACTGAGAATTTCCCTTGTTCATCCTCCTCCAATTTTTGCGGAACGCGCGTATCACTTTTCAGGCGGAAGTGAAGCATCCTGCAATGGGCAATAGTTGGTGTTTTTTTTGAAAAGGCAAAATACGAATGATGGCCGGTCTCCTGAGCCTCTTCAACCAATTCTAAATCTGAATATCCAGTTTCTTCCCGTATCTCCCGTTCAGCGGTAATTGATGCATCCTCTTCTTCGTTCGCTGTGCCGCCAATCAGTAAGCGACCACCGAGCTCGTCCGGCCAGCGGATTGTAAGCAATTCGCCTCCGCGCTCTACAACAGCGACTATCTTATTCTTATGTTTCGGATTTTCCTGTTTATCGCCCGTTACCGGATCAATCACATATTGAATCGGTAAGTTGAATTTCTTTGCAAATTCGTGGTCGCGTTCGTCGTGCGCGGGGACGGCCATAATCGCGCCTGTGCCGTACGAGCCGAGTACGTAGTCGGCGATAAAAATCGGTATCTCTTCTTTGGTCGCCGGATTAATCGCAGAAATGCCCTCTAGCCTCACTCCGGTCTTCTCTTTATTCTCGCTCCGCTCTCTTTCTGTCTTCTTTTTGGTCTCGTTTATATATTTTTCTATTTGGTCCTTGTTTGGGATTTCGGATTTGGGACTTGTGATTTCTCGCACGAGGGGATGTTCTGGTGCGAGCACCACATACGTCGCGCCAAACACAGTGTCAGGCCGCGTCGTAAACACCTCAATTGAAAATTGAGAATTGGAAATTGAAAATTTTATACGTGCGCCCTCCGACTTTCCTATCCATGCTCTCTGCGCTTCTTTAATCTCCTCTCGCCACGGCAGTTTCTCC
>JACOZD010000026.1:9456-11552 GCA_016181525.1 Candidatus Tayloriibacteriota bacterium
AAACGCTCCGCGTAATCGGTGATTTTTAAGAACCACTGAGTCAGCCGTTTTTCCTCCACAGCCGTGCCGCAACGCTCACACGCGCCGTCCAGCACCTGCTCGTTCGCGAGCACCGTCTGGCAGGAGGGGCACCACTTCACAGCCGCCTCGCGGCGCTCCGCGAGATTGTGTTCAAAAAGTTTTGTGAAGAGCCATTGCGTCCACTGGTAATAGCTCGGCTCGCAGGTTACCACCTCCTTGCTCCAATCAAATGACGCGCCCATCGTCGCCAGTTGTTCACGCATGCGCGCCATGTTCTCGTACGTCCACTTCGCGGGGTCCGCGCCGTGCTTAATCGCAGCGTTCTCGGCTGGCAGTCCGAATGCATCAAACCCTATAGGGAAGAGCACGTTCAAGCCTCGCATGCGAAGCATGCGGGCGTAGATGTCGGTTACGGCGAAGGCGTACCAGTGGCCTATGTGAAGGTCGCCCGAGGGATACGGGAACTCTACGAGCAGATAATAGAGCTCTTTGGATTCGTTCGAGAGGTCTGCGGTATAGAGATCCAGACCCTTCCACCTCTCTCTCGCTTTTTTTTCAATTTCCTTATGGTCGTATGACATCCTTGTTGAGAGGCGGATAAAATGCCGGGTCAATAATACGTTCAAAACATACTTGCCCCATTCCGTGCTGCCAATTGTCCTGCATCATGCCCTTGCCTCCTGCAGGAACCGGCATCATCGCGCGAGGTTCGTAATATACATTTTGACTTCCGCGGCTCTCTGCGTTGAACATTGCACACAGCTTAAACGAGAGTCCTTCGCCGGGCTGGTAGACATATGGCTCTCCTGACTGAGGATCCGCTGGCACCGGACCGTAGTTAAGAGAGTTGTTCAGGTCGGTAATCATACCAGGCAACTTCTGTTTAGCCTGCCAGTAATACACGACTTGCGACTGAATATTCTGCAGGTCGCTCACCTTCTGTGCGTCAAAGCGCGCGAGGCGCGCCTGCCCCGGCGTGCCGACGATGAAGAAACCCGAGACGATTGTAGCGACAGCAAGCACCGACACGCCAATGACTACCAGGCGTTTGCGGTCCGGGAACGCAGTCCAGTATCCGCGCATGTCGGCTATGAAATGCAGAAACACCGCGCCCGCGACCAGGAAGATGACGAGGACCTTCAGGAGAAAGGCGGTCGTCAGCGCCTCGCCGTTAAGGAAGGTGGTGAGGAGCACGATGAAGTCTACCGTTACCGCAACTCCCGCGACAAAGAGAGTCAGGATGAGCGCCCAGCGCCGCACCCAGATGTCCATTCGCGAAGGGTCGCGGGCGATATCTCTCCTGATGAACCGCATCAGGACCAGATAGAGCGGGAGGAGTACGATGATAGACGCCATCTCGTAGCTGATGCCGCTCTGGTACGGGTCGCTCGGATAGAACGCGAGCGGATTTGGGAACGCGTAATTGATGTAATCAAACGTGAGGAGGATGTACGCGATGACGCTCCAATAGAACGTGACCATCGCTCCCGCCCACAAGAAAAAATCTTTCGCGGTAATTCTCGGTTTATCCATAGGGATGAATTATACCATAAAAATGGTAAGCCCCCACGTGAGTGGGGGCGGGTTGTTGTTGCGCCTTACGGCGTGGGCGCGAGCGGTTGTCGTGACCGCCCGCACCCGGCCGCGCAGGTTCAGCGGCGGTTGTCGTTCGCGCCGGCGGCCTGGCTCGCGCTTGCGGCGCCGATGGCCTTGACGGAGGTCGCGTAAAAGCTCAATGAATCCTTCGCCGTGGCGGCGAGCACCGGGGGCTTCAGCATCTTCTTCATGCTTTCTCCTTTCGTCGTTGAAAAATCGATTTTTACCTCTCCATCCTTTCGGTGAGTGGCTTCAATAAGCTATCACTACCTTCCTACATTTGTCAAGAGCATCAGGAATACGGCTTTTTAGCCATGAAGGAAGACGATAACGTCGCCGTCCTGCACGATGTAGTCCTTCCCTTCGGTGCGTCTCCTGTACAACACCAGGTGTTGCACAGTGTTATGAAAAGAATAGTGCCGTGTGGCAACGCCACGCGGCACGGGTCGAGTTAAATATCTAGGTGCCGCCGCCAAGGA
>JACOZD010000027.1 GCA_016181525.1 Candidatus Tayloriibacteriota bacterium
GAGGCCTTCGTCTTTCTGCCCGGCGGCTACGGCACCTTAAACGAGTTCTTCGAAACCATCACCCTCCTTCAAACCAAGAAGGTTCCAAAGGTGCCGGTCATCCTCTACGGTCGCGATTTTTGGGGCCCGGTCAACGACCTTATCCACAAAACTCTCTATGTCGGCCATCAGTCCATCGACAAAAAAGACATGGACCTTTACTTTATAACCGACGACGAAGGGGGGGTTATCGAGGTAATTAAAAAAGCGCCCGTTATCCAGGCGCTGGAGTTCCGTCTCAACGGAAATAGAGAGAAGAGCTAGCCGGAAGCCGGAAAGGCAATCGGCCGGGGCTTGGGGTTAAGACGCCGCTCGGGGAAGATGTGGCAGAGACCCAAAACATGACTGACCTGCCGAGAAACCACTTCAGCGTCGTCTCCGGCCTCGACATAAATCGTCATCGGCTCACCCATGCCAAGGTCCTTGACGACCCGAAGCACTCCGGGGAGCTCTAGGCGATACTCCGCCAGGCGCGTTAGGCGCACCTGGATGTGACGTTCCTCAAAACGGGCAGGCCCTTCGGCGGCCCTTTTTTTGATTCTCCGCAAACAAACTTCATCTTCGACGTGGAGAACTACAACCACCCCCCGCTCCGAAAAGCCGAGGTTTCTAAACCAACCGAGAAGCTCGCGGCACTGGTCGCCTCGGCGCGGGATGCCGTCAAAGTAAACAACCATCGAATCCGGCGCCTGTCGGAGTCTCTCTCCAACCAGCGGAAGAATCATATCGTCCGGAAAGATTTGACCTCTCTCGATATAAGTCTTTGCCCGAGCGGCATAAGCCGAGTCCTTTTTTATCTGCTCGCGGGCCAGCGAACCCGACTCAATACGGTAGAAATTATACATATCCGAGAGAATTTTGAACTGCGTTCCCTTGCCTCCGCCGGGGGGCGCTAACAACATAATCCACTGCTTCTTCGAGCCATAGAACATAGAACTCCTTTCTCTAGTCTGCATTTACAAAATTTACAAAGAACACTTACAAAGAACAAACGAACCAACTTATCATAAAAAGCAAAACTACTCAATGACCAAAATACCTGTGTGCTGGGGACGAATGTGGTTGTGATAGCCCCATGAGCCCTTGCGCAAAACCAACAGTTCATAACTTCCTCCCTTGCCGACCGTCCTCGGCATGTTGATGTCGGGGAAGATGGTGTGAGTGGGATGGTCATCGGAGGCCACCTGCATACTTTGGGAGGTGTCGTTGACGAACCTGACGGCCTGGCCGGCCTTGACCACGACCCTCTGGGGCGAGAACCCCGCGCTGGTATATCGGATAACTTTGACGGCGTTTGGATTGACTGCCGCCGGAGGAGGCGGCTTAGCGGCCGGCGGCCGAGCGGCCGGCGGAGGAGGCTTAACGGCTTGACTGTCTCCGCCCTTGTTCCGAACGTAAGCAAAGGCAACCGCAACGACGATGATTACCGCTAAAATAACGATATAAATTCCACGATTGTTGCCAGAAGTAGAGTTGTCCATATCTAAAAATTAACTTTTAATCAAGGAATTATACACCGGCTGGCTTGACCGCCACTGTGGATATGATATATAGAGGAGGCCGCGGTGCGGACTTCAAAGCACCGACGGCGTTGTTCCTCACCCGATTGGACTATCCAGGCAGTCGGGCAGTACGAGTAGCAAACGTACGGCCCTCCGAGAAACTCGGAGGGCTTTTTTCTTGGTAAGTAAATTCTAAATTAAAGTGGATAAGTTCAGATGCTCGATTTCTGGAAGGAATACTCTTTTTGGTAGCGAAAGAGGTCTAAAATTGTTTTCCAGAGGAGAAAAGCCCCGGCCAGGAGCGAGAGCTTGACGGCCAGCTCCGTGTTTCGCAAAGCCCCCAACGCAAAATCACCCATGGCGGCCAAGGAACCGGCGGGGATGTTGGAGATGACGCTCCGGAAAGAAACAAAGGCCAAAAGGACAGCCGCGCAAGCCGCCAAAGCTCCCAAACGCAGATAGATTGAATCAACAGCCCTTTTGACCCAATAAATGGCGTAAATTCTCACCATTATCTCCCGCTTTTGGGTCTGTAAATGTAAATTCATACAACGATATATTACCGCTTCTCAACCAAAAACATTACAAAAGATTCTCCAAAACCTTCTTAGCTCGGTGAATCCTCGTCCTTATGACATTTTCGCCTACTCCCTCCATTTTGGCAATGTCACTGTGGCTGCGCCCCTCGACAGCCGAGAGTCGAAGCATCCGGCCGAGGAGAACGGGCATTTTGGAGATAGCCGAAAGAATCACGTCTCGGTTGAGTTTCTGCTCGAAGTCCCGGGCCGCCCCGCTGTCGGAGATATTTTCCATAAAGTTCTCGTCGGCCGGAAACTCCCTGTAAGTCTTCTCCCGTTTGTTCTTCTCGCACCAGCTGAAACAGGTGTTGATAAGAATCTTAAAGGCCCAAGATTTAAATGACGCTCCAGGTATCCGCCTGAAGCGGGCGGCATTGAGATAAATTTTGACGAAGGTATCTTGGACCAAGTCCGCCGCCGCCTCGGTGTCGCGGGTTATGCTCCCGGCCCGGCGCAAAAAGACCGGCTGGTAGCGGTCAACTAAAAACTCAAAAAGAGCCGGCTCGCGCGACACCCGCGAGATAATCTCTTCATCAGCGAGATTTTCCTTGACGGCATCCGGCTCACTTTGCATTTTCAAAGTATATCAAACTCTGGAGTCTTTGTGAATTTGACTTTTACTTCAAAAAGTTTTTAATTTATTTCCCCGCCCCCGAACTTTTCAGTACCTCTTTTACTTCGGCGTCTGTAATCTGCGGGAAAAATCGGTACCAGCTGCCCACCGCCCCAAGTCCGTGAGGAGCGGTCAATACCACCACCCGGTCGGCAAGCTTCTCCATAACAAGAATCGTCTCGGCCGCGGCCACCGGTGCGGCCAGAACAACCTCGACCCCGGGGAAAAAACGCCTGACCGAGGCGATAGCCGCCTTGGCCGTGCCGCCGGTGGCCAAGCCGTCGTCAACAATGATAGCCGCATCGAACTCGCCTCTCACGGCCTTAACCGACTGATTAAAACCATACGCCTCCATCCTTCGAACAAGCTCCGCCCTTTCGGCCGCGGCCACTTTTTCAATCTCTTCGGCCCCGAGACCAAGCGCCGCCGCCGTCTCACTCTCCACCTCTATGATATCCCCAGGAGCGATGGCGCCGAAACCGAACTCGGGGTTGCCGGGCGCCCCGAGCTTGCGCACCGGCCAAACGCAGAGCGGCGCGCCTAGAGCGACCGCTACTTCTCTCGCCACCACCACCCCGCCTCGAGGGACGCCGAAAACAGCCGGCCGAGCCAGATTCAGACGAGCCAGCTCTTGACCCAAAAGCCGGCCCGCCTTAACTCTATCCTCAAAAACTGTTTCCGTGCCAATCACGGAGTAATTATATAAAAAACTGAAAAACAAGTTTTCCCCTTGCGCCGGAGCTTGCTCTGGTTAAACTAAAAAGCGTGAAGCTCTTTGCAAACACCGATGAGGACCTATCTTCTGATATCCACGGTCCGAATAAAGACAACGTCTTGGCTCCCTACTTCCCGCCCGAGACCATGGCCGAGTGCGAGAAGCACTTCAAACAAGTTATCGGCCGCCTCGAGGCCGAGGAAATTTCGCTCCTCCTTACCGAGCTTGAGAAGGGTTCCGTCAACGGCTGCTACCTCGAGACCAACCTTTTAGGAACTCTTGCCCGCCTCCTCAAAACCAACCGTCACTCCCTTAGAGAGCGCCTGGAGTATTACTCCGAAAAATCTCTCGACCCAATCGGCTACTGGTTTCGACAAATAGCCGATAATGACAACGGCGTCATCGTCCGGCCGCGGCGGTGCCTCTTTACCGAGCTCACCATCCGCTGGTGTAAAGACATTCTATCAAAAAAGCCCCGCACCATCTGATGGCACGGAGCCGCCCTGCCCAAATCGGTGCAGGGTTTTTGTTACCGGACAAAAATCGAGTTTTTCAAACACCCGCCACGAACTCCTTCCGTTCCTCCAGTAGATAGCGAGTCATGTCGCTGGGGCAGAGATCTCGGAAGCGCATCCGCCTGGGCAAAGTCTCGCCGTCAAAGAGAACCTGGATGCAGTCCGCGCCGACGGAATCTTCGTAAGGGTCATTAATCTCGACCACCATGCCTTGCTTCGGCCGGAGATCGTTCGCCGCGGCGCTCGAGCGAATCCGCTGGCCGAGAAAGACGGTCAGCCCGCCCTCAAAGTTAATCTGAACGGCCAAATTAACTTCACCTTTGCCTCCCGAGGTTTTAAGGAGACGGTAACCGGCTTTCTCTACCACTCGCTCTTCGTCAGAAATCTCAACTGCCGCTTTCACTTTCATTATCTTCATTATCTTCCTTTCTAATCTTTTCGGATTAAAACGCGAATTAAACTCAAACTGCCGATCTGGCAAAAGAGTAGTGTTTACCATTCTCTCTGTCAACTTCTCTCTCATACTCTGTGCACCACTTCCTCGAAGTTCTTGCCGCAGCCGCCGTATTTTTTGTAACCGCAGTTCTGGCACCGCGAGAGAAGCCAAAACCCCACCAGCCAGTTGCCGTAGGGATGTTTCTCGTCGTCGTCCGGCACGTAATACGAGCCCTTGCCGCACTTGGGGCATATAATTTCGCGCACCAAGGGCAGACCATCTCTCTTGGCCCGGCGCATCGCCACCTTTAGTCGCGTGAACATGGTATTTTATTAAGTTTATAACCTCGACCCTTAAAACTTTTGAATTTAATCTATTTAATCTAGCAGCTTTTCAGCAGTCCTTCTACAATTTAGAACATCCATCATTAACTTTTCATTACCTAGAAATTATGAAAAATTGATGTAAATAAACTTCCATTTCGCTCCTTGCCGCCAATTACAAAAAACCCGTACCGCGATGGTACAGGGTTTGCCGCAAACTTATCCAGTTCAGGGCTATGTTATTCTTGAAAGGTTCGTATTTCCGGCTCGGGCTCGATGGTCAAACAAGATTCTTGACCACTGACCGACTTTACAGCTTTGATAATATTTTCTAGATGCAATTCTTTACCGCCCGCGCCGCGCATAACTATGGCTCCGCCGTTCTCCTGCCAATCCACCATCTGGTCAAGGACAGAAAGCGCGGCGATGAATGTGAGCTGTTTCGAGCCGTCAAACTTCTTTACCAGTTCTTTGAACAGCCTTTCCGGCTCTCCGGTCAGCGCCAAAGCGATTGTCATGCTCATTTTCTATTTTCTCCTTCCGTTTGCAAGGTTCTCTGTTGCGAACAGTCTAACATAAACGGCTTCTACCGCAAGCAGAATTCTCTACTAATTCGGTCTTTTGATTTTACTGCCGATTTACTGACTTCGACGACGTCGAGTCGCAAACCAGATTATATACCAGATGACGGCCAGAATGACCAATCCGACCAATACTCCTATGACACTATTGTCAGTGCCCAGGGTAATTAAACTCAAGAATCCGGAGCTTTTAGCAACGTTCGCCGCGGCGGCTGAAGCGTCAAGGTCTGATGATGTAACCGCCGGCGGAGTGGTTGTGGCGATAAGGATGACCTCGCTCACCGGAGACACGTTAGATCGGTTGGTTTTCTGGGAGGGAGCAGTTTCTGTTTTTGGCTTTGGTTTCGAAGTTGGCGGTGGGAGGATTGGTTTGGCGGTTATGGAAACAACCGAAGAGGCATAAGGCCCGGCAGAGACATTCTTGCTCTCGGCGTCTAAAATTATCGTTTCTCCATCGACAGAGACAGTGGCGGTGCCGGATTTTTTCGCTGCAAAAGTTATAACGCCAAAATTGGTCGCTCCTGATATGCCGCCGGGATAGCCGGCAGTTTTAGTGACAACTCCTGACTTATTATCAATCGAGTCATACCCCGGCTGGGAAAGAGGCTGCCAGTTGGCCGCAAAATTCCATGAGCGAACTTCAAGGGAATCAGTCGGATATTTGATGATTGTTTTTGCGGTGTATATCTTGCTTCCTTGGGGATTAATTGACACAGTCAGAGTAAAGGTCTCTCCGATTTTTTTCTCCATCGTAGCGGGAGAAAGAGATACGCCGGCGGCTGCGTAAACCTGAATAGCGGAAAGTAAACCAATGGCGGCCGCGGCGATAAATACTTTGTTTTTACTCATTAGATTTTAGATTTATAGCGACCAGTTAATCATCAGAATATTAAAGTCAAAAATATCCACCTTACTGTCACTATTCAGGTCAGCCGCAGAAGAACCAGCCCCTCCCCACTGCACCATAAGGACGTTAAAGTCGAAGATGTCCACCTTCCCGCTCTTGTTTATATCGCCCTTGATAACGGCAGGCGGCGGCGTACTTCCTCCGTCCCCCACACTTCCTCCTCCCCCACTCGATGGAGGCGGTGGTGGGGGCGGCGGTGGGGGCGGCGGGGTGACGCTCTCTGATATAGTAATAGGTGGGGTGGGCACGACATTTAGAGATGAACTCAAGGTACCGATAAAGGACTGAATAATGTAAGAGTAAACCCCGGCAGAAAGACCGGATTCGGTGAAAGCTCTATCCGATATTTCTGCAATTTTTGACGGTGTACTTCCGTCTTTGATCCTATACACTCTATACCCGGACACCCCCGCCACCGCACCCCACTCCAGTTTAATCGCCCTATCGCCATCTTTCTTAGCAGTGACGGCGGGGGGAGGAATGGGAATGACTCCGCTCGAGCCCAAACCACCAGTAATTTCGGAGGCAAGGACTGGTAGAGCGACTACTGCTAAAAACAGGGATAGTGCTAAGGAGATAATTTTCTGAGCGGCTCTCATGAGAGTAGTAATTTGCCTTTATTCCGCCGGCGGCGGAATTTCTGTCCTGATACCGAACTCCGTGGTATAGAACCCGGAGACAGTCTCGGGAGGAAGCTTCGTAAAGACATCGAATTGAACCTGCCTGCCCGCTTTATCAGGATTGTTGTCTACTTCAGTCAAATTGATGGCAGTAGTCGTGCCGTTCAGCGTTTGATTTTCGTAAGCAGAACCCAACGCGTAGCTCTTGATTGTGCCCGAGCCGCTCACGATAAGCTCATCCGTGATGCCCACCCCGGCCGCTGCCCCGCCCTTCTCATTTATGAGAAGCCGGGTGTTTCCTAAAACCGCCACTTTGTCGCTCGTTGACGAGGCGTTTACCCAGTCACTGAACTTCACAAATAGATTTGTCTCGTTTGGATTATTGATGGTTATCCTAAAGGTGTAGTGCCAGCCGTTTAGATACGTCCCATCAGCAGAGGCAAATAGCTTTGTCGGCACAACATCATCGAGAACTATGCCGGTGGGGACCGGTGGAGGAATTTCTGTAAACTCAACCTCAACCTCGGCTGGCGTAAGCACTCCGCTGGTCGCAAGCACCCGCACTTTCCCCGGAGACGGTTTGGTTAGGGCAGTTTGGGCTCCGCCAGCGTTCAGGGTCACCATCAAATTCCCCAATTCGCCGTTATCGGCAAAGAGAATAACTATAGTCTGTGAATCAGATGTTGTGATATTGCCGAATCTATCCTTACCAAAAACCTTGATTACGGAGGTGCCGCTGGCCTCAAGGGTGCTGGGTTCGGCCAAAAGAGCCAACTTCGAGATAACAGCGTGAGTGACCGAAATTTTTACAATTTCTTCGGCCGTAAGTAAGCTATCACTCACAATTACCTTAAACTCGTACTCCCCAGCAATTTGGGGAGTCCAAGCAAACTCTCCTGAAACCGGATTTATTATCGAACCGGCCGGAGCCCCTTCCAGAGAGAAAGCCAGATTATCTTCATCAACATCCGATGCTCGGACTGTAAACTCTGCCTCCGTCCCAGCAGCCACACTCATATCAGACACTTCCGCCAAAACTGGGGCATCATTCACTGGTTTGACTGTGATATTGATTACCGCAGTGCTCTCCGCTTCGCCGTCGCCAACTTTGAAGACAAACGAATCCGTTCCGTTGAAATTCTCATCTGGAGTGTACTTTACCTGATTGTCAGATACCCGCTCAATCTGCCCGCTCCGGGGAGGAGTATTTATGCCAAATGTAAGCGCGTTCGCGGGGATATCCTCATCCTCAGCAGAAAGAGTGATAAGAACGGCAGTATCTTCATCCGTCTCGATATCAGCACCTTCCGCCTGCGGCGGAAGGTTAACCTCATTGACAGTCACCATCATCTCACCCTCTGCCCTGCCGCCGTCTTTATCAGCAACGGTAACTTTGAAAGTGTATGTTCCGGGACCTTGTGCTTCCGTCGGTGTCCAATTTAGTTGCCCCGTATCCTGATTTATGGTCGCACCTCCCGGAGCGTCGAGAAGACCGAATTTAAACAGCGAACCGGAATTTATGCTTTCAGGGAAAAAATTTTTTCCATCTTCAACATCGCTAACCACAACCTTGAACACAAAGTTTTCCAGCTCATTGATGAATGAAGGACCGATAGGTTCAATAACCGGCAGATTGTTCTCCACCGAAACTGAAGCAACATCCAGAGTATCTGACACAGTCACGCCATCAGCTGCTCTCACCAGCTCTCGCCCAATGCTGTATGTGCCGATAGGAGCGAAAGCGGCAAAAGAGACCTTATCAATGTTTTTGAATGAATCATTAGGGTCAACATCAAACTGCGAGCCGAGGGCGACACAGACTGTTCTGCCCTCTGCATCCTCGCATTCGAACTCATATTTCTCGGTCACAACTGTCGGTTCATTGAGCACATCCTCCCAGCCAACTTCCTCAAGAACGAAACTCTCGCCAGTAAGTCCCGGGGGACCGGTCACTGTAATCTTCCATCTCACATCGGAAATAGTCCGAGGCAGGATTGAGCTTGCAAGAATTGAGTAATATGCTCCGTTAGTCCTGAAAATTGAAGCTTCCAAAGCCGGAGAGAAAGGAGGATTATCGCCGATGATAAGTCCGCCTAGTTCGTTTGTAATGTTTCTCAATGAGACGGGAGTACGATCCACCACAAAACTTGAGAGAGTGAGTGAAGCGCTGGTATTGAGAGCTGTGTCGGTGACGGCAATAGCGCACGCATCATAAGTCCCGTCGGGGAGCTCATTGAAAGTAATTTCGTTGCCTCCCTTAGCCGCCTCCTTGTCGTCGCTCTCGCATCCGCCAGAATAAGTAATTGTTCCCGCCTCGGTTGTGCTAAAAGTAAATGCTGGGGTTGGGTCATCGGTTGGAGTGGAAACTGGAGTCACTTCGGCCAGTATCGGCGCCACTCCGTCTGTCGGAGTAATGGTCACCGGCGAATTGATTGTGTTATCATTCAAATCTTCGAGGTTTGAGCCGGCAACAATGGTTACTACTGGGGTTTCATCAGTGCCGAAACTGTTTGCGACTTCTAGCGTTACGATTCCTGGAGTATTTTCTTCTGCGCTAACAAGTAAATTTTCATTGACTTCAAAGTCATTTTTTCCTACGTTTCGCCC
>JACOZD010000012.1 GCA_016181525.1 Candidatus Tayloriibacteriota bacterium
TATTAAAGATAAAATACTTACGGTGGTTGCTCCGCTCAAAGATACCCCGGCCTACAGGGCGGGCATCAAATCAGGCGATAAAATTCTTAAAATCGACCAAACCACCACGGTTAATTTGACTATTGATGAAGCAGTTAAATTGATAAGAGGGGAGAGAGGAACGGAAATTATTCTCACCATTGCCCGGGACGGAGAAAAAGAACCAAGGGAAATAAAAATAATCCGCGACATCGGAAAAAGCATTGCTTGCTCAAACGATTCAGTATCCAGTATGCACGAGGGAACAGGCCAAAATCATCAGTCCCCGGGAGCCAGTTTTCATATCGCCCCCGGGGTTTTTCTTTTGGTAAAATAAGCTGCGATCGCAGCTTATTTTACCATCAGAGGTGTCACCTCATATGGGTAACTGAACACAATGTTGACATATTGATATGAGAACACTATATTGGCGGTAGAAAGGATACTTATGAATAATACTGCAGTTCTTTTGAATCGAGAGTATGATGTCTTAAAGCAAAAGGAGAGGAAACGCAAGGCACAGGAAGAAGCTGAATGGAAGCGGCAGGAACGCCGAATAAGAGCTCAAAAGAAACACGAAGAAGCTTTCGGCAAAGAAGTGAAGCGCGCGCTCGCCGAAGTCTCCGCGACTTTCCAGGAGTTATTCAAAATTCCCGAAATCCGAAAGGCTCTCAAAATTGTTTATGGCAATTCTCGCAACTCTTGCAACGCCTCCTTTTGGTCAAAGGATATAGAAGCGTATTGCTATTCGATAAGCGCGATGCCTGTCGATTGGTTATACCCAAAAGGCAAGTGGAAAGTTTCTATCATCTACTGGCATTTACCCTCGGGCGGCCAATTCTATAATGTTTTTGAAGATAGTTTCGCTACCCTGCCCAGTTGTGTCCTCGGAGCTCTTAAAAAGCTTGCTTCGAGAAAAAATATGATTAAATGTCTTGCCAGAGAGAAATACGAAGCAGAACATTGACAGTCGGGGACCTTACCCCGGCTTTTTTATTAGGCAAAACTTGCTAGAATTGCACGTATGGAAAAAAAGAAAAGCGAGGCGGCGCGCAGAGAGGAGGAAATCCTTAAATTCTGGGAGAAAAATAAAATATTTGAGAAGACACTAAAGAAAGAAGCTCCGAAGGGAGAGTTTGTTTTTTATGACGGCCCGCCCTTCGCCAACGGCGCGCCGCACTTCGGCAACTTTTTGGCAAGTATCATCAAGGATGTCATTCCGCGTTACAAAACCATGCGCGGCTACGGCGTTCCTCGGCGGTGGGGCTGGGACTGTCATGGCCTGCCGGTCGAGACCGAGGTGGAGAAGGAGCTTCGACTGCCGGACAAAAAGGCCATCGAGGAATTCGGAGTAGAGAGGTTCAATGAGGCGGCGGCGAAGAGTGTCATGCGTTACGCCGCCGTCTGGCGGGAGCAGATTCCGCGAGTCGGCCGGTGGGTTGACATGGAGAGAGATTACCGGACCATGGATACTCCCTACACCGAGTCGGTCTGGTGGATTTTTAAAACGCTTTACGATAAGGGGCTGATATACGAGGGCTTCAAAGCCATGCACCTCTGCCCCCGCTGCGGCACCACTCTCTCTAACTTTGAGGTCGGCCAGCGTTATAAATCAATTAAGGATTTGTCGGCCTACGTCAAGTTCCCGCTCAAAGGCCAAAAAGACACCTACCTTCTGGCTTGGACGACCACTCCCTGGACCTTACCCGGCAACGCCGCCCTGGCCGTCAGACCCGATGCCAGATACATGAAGATTAAAGTCGGGCCTGAAAAGCTCATCCTGGCCAAAGACAGGGCAGGTATTCTTGAGACAGAGTACGAAATCGTCGAAGAATTTTGGGGTAGGGAACTTTTAGGCCTCGAGTACCATCCCCCGTTCGATTACTTCGAGAAAGACAAAAAGGCGAAAAACAGAGAGAGAGCATGGAGGATTTACGGCGCCGACTTTGTCACCCTCAAAGAAGGCGCGGGTATAGTTCATATCGCTCCGGCCTTCGGTGACGATGACCTTTCTCTGGCCGAGAAGGAGGATATTCCTCTCATTCACCATGTCACGCCTCAAGGCAATTTTGCCCAGAAAGTTTTGGATTTTGCCGGCTTGCCGGTTAAGCCCAAAAGTGACCCGCAGGCGGCCGATAAACTTATAGTTGAGCATCTTAAGAATAAAAATCTTATCTTTAAAGTCCAAGAAATTGTTCATGAATACCCCCACTGCTGGCGGTGCGAGACGCCGCTTTTGAATTTCGCCTCCTCGTCGTGGTTTGTTAAGGTTATCGCTCTGAAGAACAAACTCCTTTCGGAAAATAGAAAAATCAAATGGGTGCCGCCGGAGATTGGCGAGGGGCGTTTTGGAACGTGGCTTGAAGGCGCTCGGGACTGGGCCGTCTCCCGCTCACGCTACTTTGGGGCGCCTCTGCCGGTCTGGCGGTGTGATAAGTGTGAGCGGGTTCGAGTTGTTGGTTCTGTTGCGGAACTCAAAAAAGAGTCGCCGCCAAGCGCTGAAATATATATCATGCGCCATGGGGAGGCGGAGAATAATGTTCTGGGTATTTTGAACACCAATCTGGCCGAAAACAACCTTCATCTGACGGCCAAAGGGAGGGAGCAGGTTCGCGCCTCGGCGGCGAAACTGCGGGGGAGATTTGACATCATTATCTCCTCGCCATTCCTGCGCGCTCGAGAGACGGCCGAGCTCGCCGCCGAGGCGCTCGGTTTCTCTAAGGATAAAATCATTATTGACGAGCGCATCCGTGAGTACAACGCCGGCGTTTTTGACGGCCGGAGGGTGGATGAGTATCACGCTTTCTATGCCAAGGACGAGGAATATTTCTCTAAGCGCCCGGAAGGAGGAGAAAATTACACCGATGTCAGAAAACGGGTAGGGGAGTTTCTCTACGAGGCGGCGGGCAAGTACATCGGCAAACAAATTCTGGTCGTCTCGCACGATGCGCCCTTGTGGCTCATGTGGGGAGTGTCGGGAGGGAAGAGTGTCGGGGAGTTACTTAAGGGCGAGCCGGTCAGCGCCTACTTTCTCGGTAACGGCGAGTGGCGGGAGCTTGACTTCGCTCCGCTGCCTTTGAACAGCCACTTCGAGCTTGATTTCCATCGGCCCTACATTGACCGCATTACTCTCACCTGTCCCTGCGGAGCGCCGGGGCGGAGAGTGGAGGAGGTTTTTGACTGCTGGTTTGAGTCCGGCTCCATGCCTTACGCCTCGCATCATTACCCCTTCGGGGATAAAGCTCTTTTCAATCCGAGTTCGGGTTTTTTGAGAAAGTCCGTGGGTTTTCCGGCTGACTTTATCGCTGAAGGTCTCGACCAGACCCGCGGCTGGTTTTATTCGATGCTGGTTTTAGGCGCGGCTCTCTTTGGGAGGAGTCCCTACAAGAAAGTGCTAGTAAACGGCATCATTCTCGCCGAGGATGGGCAGAAGATGTCCAAACGGCTCAAAAACTATCCCGACCCGATGGCGGTGGTGGACCGCTTTGGGGCCGACGCCCTTCGCTTTTACCTTCTCTCATCCCCCGTGGTCCGAGGGGAGGAGCTAAAGTTTTCGGAGAAGGGATTAGGCGAGATACAAAAAAAGGTTTTGGGTCGTCTCCACAATGTTTTGGAGTTCTACGAGCTTTACGCTTTAAAAAGTTCTACGCCCTCCACCTTAAACCCCAAACCCTCTCATATTCTGGACCGCTGGATTTTGGCGAGACTTAGCGAACTCTCAAAAGAAGTTACGGACGGACTCGAGGCCTATGAGCTGGACCGCGCCGCGCGCCCCATCGCCGAGTTTGTGGATGACCTCTCCGCCTGGTACGTGCGCCGCTCGCGCGAGCGATTTAGAGGCGATGATAAAGAGGAGAAGAAATGCGCTTCGGCTACTCTTTTCTGTGTTCTTGGAGAATTCTCTAAACTGATTGCGCCTTCTATGCCTTTCTACGCCGAGTACATTTATCAAAGGGTAAAACCGAGTGATTCAAAAGAGAGTGTCCACCTCGAATCTTGGCCTTCCTTAAAAGACTACAAGCTGCCCTCGGCCGACGGGCCGTCGGCACGGGCTAGGCAAGCTGCCAGCCACAAGCTTTTAGAAAATATGAAAGAGGTGCGGAGAGTGGTCTCTCTGGCTCTGGAGGCGAGAGCTCGGGCTGGAATTAAGGTCCGCCAGCCCTTGCATATGCTTAAACTAAAGGCCGCGGCCGAAGGTTTTCTTGATAAACCTCTTCTTCGCCTCGTTGCCGATGAGGTTAATGTCAAAGTAATTCTCCCGGATGAGAGTATTTCGGGCGAAGTAGAACTCGACACGCGCCTGACCGAGGCCTTGAGAGAGGAAGGTGTGGTGCGGGATATCGTACGTCTCCTCCAGGACGCCAGAAAGAAAGCGGGGCTAAAGGTCGGGGAGAAAGCGTCCGTGTCTATCGCCGCGCCGGAGGAGATAAAAAGAATCGTTGAAAAGAATAAAGGCGAGCTAATCAAATCTGCGACTCTTAAAGAGTTGAGATATGATGCCATTCCTGATTCGGAGAAATTTCAGATTGACGGAAAGCCGGTCTCTTTGAGAGTAGAAAAGAGCGATAAATAAATGTACCGCATTTATGAGACGAAGGGGATTGTGCTGGAGACGAGACCGAGAGGGGAGGCCGGCGCGTCTGTGACCATCCTGACCGACAAGTTCGGTTTAGTTAGGGCGGCGGCGCCGGGGCTCCGTCTCTCCCGGTCTAAACTGCGCTTCGGCCTTACAACTTACTCGCTCTCCCGCCTGGCTTTGGTCCGCGGCCGCGACGGCTGGCGGGTGACGGACGCCGCCGCCGCCGCCAATCTTTTTTTTGGCCTGCGCTCCCGGCCGGACGATATGCGTCTTTTAGAGAGACTCTTCACTCTCCTCAAAAGACTGACTCCCGAGGAAGGCGGAGAGAGCAATCTTTACCGGGTCATTTGCGGCGCGGCTCGGTTTGTCTTGAGACACCATCTCTCTCCGGAGAAGGGCAGGATTTTGGAGGCGCTTACCGCCTTGCGTATTCTCTCGGAGCTCGGCTACGGCCCCGAAGCGGAAGAGTTTTCGACCTTCTTCAGCAGGCCGTCTCTCGGAGACAGAGTTCTAGCTTCATTTAAACCGCACCTGCGGCGGGCCTATCGGGAAATAAATACCGCTCTGCGGGCAAGCCAACTCTAGTTTCTTTATTCTTGTTTCTAGTTTCTCGTTTCTCCCTTATAATTTGGCCCATGCGCGACGAAGATGAGAGCGGGCTTGAGAAGTTGCAAAGAGGTTTGTATGCTCGAGAGGAGCCGGAGCGAAAGGAGGCCGATGATCTGGAACTTGACCCGCAGGCGGTGCGCGAAGTTTGGACCGACGCCGAAGTCCCTCCTCCTCGGGCCAAAATCCCTGTTATGAAGACGATTTTTATCTTTTCGGTTATCTTCTTTCTGATTGCCTTGGGCATGGCCGCTTTTGTCTTTTTTAAGGGTGACAACGTCGTTTCTTCCGAGAACGTGGATTTGGAGGTGACCGGTCCGGTTAATCTGCGGGGCGGCGACGAGCTTCGGCTGGCGGTCTCCATCCGCAACCGCAACAACGCTAGACTGACCAAGGGCTCGCTCAACATCACCTTTCCGGAAGGAGCCAAAGAACCGGATGACGTTAGTCAGGAACTCTCCTTCGTCTCTGTGCCCGTTCGCGACCTGTCGCCCGGCGGTCGAGAGGAGAGCGAGGTTCGGGCCGTCATTTTCGGGGCGGAGAACGAGTCCAAGAAGTTCAAGATGGTTTTTGAATATCGAGTGGCCGGTTCAAACGCTCTTTTCTCGAAGGAAGCCGAGTATGAGATAATCTTGAGTTCTGCTCCCCTGACGCTCCGTATCGACGCCCTGCGGGAAATTTCTTCCGGTCAGGAGTATGAGATGGTTATCAATATCGTATCGAACGCCGCCTCGCCATTGGAATCAATCGCCGTGAGGGTCGATTATCCTTTCGGCTTCCGTTTCGGCAGCGCTCTCCCTCTGCCGACCTTCGGCGATAATGTCTGGATTTTGGAGACCTTGAGTCCCAGGGAGCAGCGCTCTTTTAGAATTAAAGGGGTGATGTCCGGTCGGGAGGGAGAAGAAAGAGCTTTTAAGGTGTCGCTCGGCAGCCGCAGCAGTCTCAACGAGCGCGACATCGGCTCGGTTTTCATCTCCGCCGTTCACAAAACGGCGGTCCGCTCGCCCTTCATCAGCGCCGCGCTCTTCATAGACGGCGACGACTCGACTAAAGATTACGTCAGCCGGAGCGGCAAAACCATTCGGGTGGATGTTAATTGGCAAAACAATCTTCCCGTTTCGGTGCGCGACTTGGCGGTTGAAGCTCGGCTCTCCGGCAACGCTTTGGACAAACGAAGCGTGACGGTCGAGAACGGCTTCTACGACTCGGCTGGAGATGTTGTCATCTGGAACAAAGAGCACAAGAGCGATTTTGGCGACGTGTCCGCCGGAGCCAAGGGGGTTTTGAGCTTTATCTTCAACCCCCTCTCCTGGAGCGCCAACCAAAACCTGCGCAACCCCGAGGTTAGTGTTTCTTTGAGTGTCAAGGGTAAGCGGGCCGAGGCGGCGGTGCCGGAGGAACTTTTCCAAACGGTCAGCCGGAAGATAAAAATAGCCACCGACTTGACTCTTGGCTCAAGGGCGGTGTACTCGGTCGGCCCATTCGTAGGTCGCGGGCCTCTGCCGCCCAAAGCCGAGCGGGAAACTACTTACACCATCATCTGGACGGTTACCAACACCGCCAACTTGGTTTCCAACGTGGAGGCAATCGCCAGTTTACCCTCATATGTTAAGTGGCTTGGCAAGAGCTCTCCTTCAGGCGAGAGAATTAACTTTGACCAAAGCTCGAACAAGGTGACTTGGGAGCTCGGAGACGTGAGAAGCGGCGCCGGCTGGGCGACTGCCGCCAAGCAGGTCAGTTTTCAGATTTTGCTCACACCCTCCGAGAGCCAGATTGGTACCGCTCCGGTCTTAGTCTCGGGGATGTCGATTTCGGCCTTAGACCGCTTTACCGGCACGGAAATCAGGAGCGGGGAGAGTCAGCTTACCACCCGCATCAGCACGGACCCGATTTTTAATGTTGGCATGGAGTTAGTCGTAAAATAAATTATGGTGGCGCTGGAGACAATCGTATCGTTGTGCAAGAGGCGGGGTTTTATTTTCCCCGGGAGTGAGATTTATGGAGGGCTTTCGGGCACCTGGGACTACGGCCCCTTGGGCGCGGCTCTCAAGGACAATATTAAACGCCTGTGGTGGAGACGTTTTGTCACTTCGCGCGATGATATGTTTGGAGTGGACGCAGCAATCCTCATGCGCCGAGAAGTTTGGCAGGCCTCCGGCCACACCCAGGATTTCTCCGACCCGATGGTTGAGTGCCGTCGGTGTAAGCGGCTTTTCCGGGCCGACCAGACCGAAGTCTCGAAGTGCCCCGAGTGCGGCGGCCAGTTTGAAGAGAAGAAACAATTCAACATGATGTTTAAAACCCACGCCGGGGCGGAGGAGAATCCCGAGTCGCTCTCGTATCTTCGCCCCGAGACGGCCCAGGGTATGTTCGTTAATTTTAAAAATATTATTGACTCCTTTCATCCGCGGCTTCCCTTCGGTCTGGCCCAGATTGGCAAGGCCTTCCGCAACGAAATCGCGCCGCGCGACTTTCTCTTTCGCACCCGGGAGTTTGAGCAGATGGAGATTGAATACTTTGTCCGACCCGGGGAGTGGCGGGAGCACTTTGAGCGCTTTCGGGCGGAGATGAATGAGTGGATTGCGAGAGACTTGGGCTTGGACGGGGCCAAGGTTTGTGAGCGGGAGGTGCCTGACGATGAGCGGGCGCACTACTCGCGGCGGACCATAGATTTTGAATTTGACTTTCCCATCGGCCGCAAAGAGCTTTACGGTTTGGCCTACCGCACCGACTTTGATTTGGCTCGTCACAGTGAGCGCTCGGGAGCGGACTTTGGCTGGCGTGACGAGAAGACGGACGAATTTTTTATCCCGCACTGCATCGAGCCGTCCTTTGGTTTGGACAGGACAGTTTTGGCTCTCCTCTGCGACGCCTATCGGGAGGACGAGATGGCAGGAGAAAAACGGGTGTATCTTAAATTTTCTCCCACGGTGGCGCCGATTAAGGCGGCTGTCTTCCCGCTTCTCAAAAATAAACCTCCTCTGGTGGAAAAAGCTCGTCATGTATACGGGATGCTCAAAGGAGAGTTTGGCGACATTATGTTTGACGACGACGGCAACATCGGCAAACGCTACCGGCGCCAAGACGAGGTCGGCACGCCCTTCTGTGTCACCATTGACTTTGAGACGCTCGATAACGACACTGTCACCGTCCGCGCCCGCGACAGCGGCAAGCAAGAGAGGGTATTACAGGCAGATTTGATAGGATTTTTACGGTCAAGGTTCAAATGAAGTTCAGCAAACATACCATCTTGGAAGGGTTGCGGGTCGTTACCGTGCCCATGAAGGACAATCCCACAGTCACCGTCCTCGTCATGGTCGAGGCCGGCTCCAAATACGAGACCAAAGAAATCAGCGGCCTTTCGCACTTTTTGGAGCACATGTGTTTTAAGGGTACCGTCAGACGGCCCCGAGTCTCCGACATCTCCCGCGAGCTCGACTCCCTCGGTTCCCAGTACAACGCCTTCACCTCCCAGGAGTACACCGGCTACTACGCCAAGGCCGATTACAAGCATACCGACAAAATTTTAGACATCGTCTCCGACCTTTATCTGAACCCCACCTTTCCCGAAAAGGAAATTGAGAAGGAGAAGGGGGTGATTATCGAGGAGATAAATATGTATCAGGACCTGCCCCAGCGGCACGTCCAAGACCTCTTTATGAAGCTTCTTTACGGCGACCAGCCGGCCGGCTGGAACATCGCCGGCAGCCGCCAGAGCGTCTCGGCCATGAACCGCGAAAACTTTCTCTCTTATCGCGACAAGCACTACGTTCAGAGTGCCACGGTGGTGATTGTGGCTGGCAGAATGAACGAGGCCGAGATGGTGGCGCAGATTCGCCAGCGGTTCGCCGAGGCCAGAGCGGGCCGGAAGGGCGGGAAACTCTCGGTCAGAGAGGAGCAGAGCGGGCCGGTAATGCTCATAGAAAAAAGAAAGACCGACCAAACGCATCTGGCCATCGGGGTCAGAACTTTTGGCGTGGGGAGTCCCTTCGAGCCGGTGCTGGCGGTCTTGAACGTCATCCTCGGCGGCGGCATGAGTTCGCGCCTATTTTTGAAGCTCCGCGACGAGATGGGAGTGGGTTACTACGTCAGGTCCTTCCATGACCCCTACACCGACCATGGTTACCTGCAAGCGGCCGCCGGCGTGGATAAGAAGCGCCTGGCAGAGGTGATTGGAGCTATCACCGGGGAGTTTAGACGGTTTAAAGACGAGGTGGTGCTCCCGGAGGAACTCAAGAAAGGCAAGGACTATTTTATGGGTAATCTCTATTTGAGTCTCGAATCCTCTGACGCCTTGGCCGAGTACTACGGCTTTCAGGAAATTCTCAAAGGCAGAGGTGAGACACCGGACGAGGTGGGGAAAAAGATCGCCGCCGTTACCGCCGAGGATGTGAAAAGAGCGGCGGGGCAGATTTTTGGCGATGACCGGCTGAACCTGGCCGTGGTCGGCGATGTGGGAGCCGAAGCGGAGCTTAGAGCCGCTCTGACTTTGGGTTAATCGGCCGAGACGTGGTATAATTTCGGCGTGGACAAGGACAAGCCATTTATGACAATAAACATCACACCCGCCATTGTCTGGAAGGCGGTTTTAATCGGCGTTTTGGTTTACATTCTCTTTCTGGTCAGGGACCTGATTTTGGTGGTTTTGGCCGGCATTGTGGTGGCCTCGGCTATCGAGCCGTTCACCGCTTGGTTCGCTAAATACCGTATCAGGAGGTTGCCGGCGGTCATCTTAATCTATCTTCTCCTGGCCGCGGCCTTTCTTAGCATCTTTTACTTTTTTGTGCCGGAGCTCATTCGCGACGCCACCTTTTTCTTTTCCTCCGTGCCGGAGGTGGTGGACAATCTAAAAATTTGGAATCCCCTGTCCGAGTCCCAAAAATTGGTCAAGGGTCTCAGCAGTTTATCTTTGCGGGAAATATTTTCCCAATCCAGCGACTTTCTCTCCGACCAGTCGGCCGGGTTGCTGCGGCTCGTGAGCGCCATCTTCGGCGGAGCGCTTTCCTTCGTTTTGGTTGTGGTTTTGTCGTTCTATCTGGCGGTGCAGGAGAACGGCATTGTCACCTTTCTCCGTATCGTTACGCCTTTGCGCCACGAGCGCTACGTCATCGGTCTTTGGAACCGCTCCCAGATTAAGATTGGTAAATGGCTCCAAGGTCAAATTATTCTCGGAATGGTGGTCGGGGTCTTGGTGTATCTCGGACTGACCATTCTGGGTATTAGAAATGCCTTGGTCTTTGCTGTTCTGGCCATGATTTTCGAGCTTATCCCTCTCTTTGGGCCGATTCTGGCGGCCATCCCGCCGATTTTGGTCGGATTCGCCGACGGGGGACTGACTCAAGGACTGCTGGTGGTCGGACTCTATCTCGTCATTCAGCAGTTTGAGAATCATCTTATCTATCCTTTGGTGGTCAAAAAAATCGTGGGTGTGCCGCCTATTTTGGTCATTCTGGCTTTGATTGTCGGAGCCAAGCTCGGAGGTTTTTTGGGCCTTGTTTTGTCGGTGCCGATTGCGGCGGTCATCATGGAGTACATCGGCGACGTCGAACGTTCCAAAATGGAGAGACAGAGTGTATAGTAGCGGTTCGTTTATGCCAGACAACTCGAGAGTCTACATCACTACCACCTTGCCTTACGTCAACGCCGAGCCCCACCTCGGCTTTGCTTTGGAGCTTGTCCAAGCCGACACCTTGGCCAGGTCCTGGCGGCTGTCGGGGAAAGAAGTTTTTTTGAACACCGGCACCGACGAGCATGGTCTTAAGATTTACCTCAAGTCGGCGGAGGAGGGGAGAAGTCCGCAGAAGCTCTCGGATGATTACTCGGCCAAGTTCAAAGCTCTTATTCCTCTCCTCCATATCAGTCCGGACATTCATTTTGTAAGAACGACCGAGGCGCGCCATCTGTCGGCCGCCCGCGAGTTCTGGCGGCGCTGCCAACAATCCGGCGACATTTATAAAAAGGAATACGAGGGCAAGTATTGTGTCGGATGCGAACTGGAGAAAACCGATTCCGAGCTCGCTCTCGGGCGTTGTCCTATCCATCCGACTCTGGAGATTGAAATTATCAAAGAGGAAAATTATTTTTTCCGCTTTTCGAAGTATCAGAAGAAGCTCACAGAGCTTTATGAGGCGAAGAAAGATTTTGTGGTGCCGGACTCCCGCTTTAATGAAATCAAGGCCTTTGTAGAGAGAGGAATCAAGGACTTCAGTGTCTCTCGGCCCAAGGAGAAGGTGAGATGGGGAGTGGAGGTGCCGGGCGATTCTGGCCACAACATGTATGTCTGGTTCGACGCCCTGGTGAGTTACCTCACCGCCTTGGGCTGGCCGGAGGGAGAGGAATTTGAGCGCTTCTGGCCGGCGATCCAGTTTGCCGGCAAGGACAATCTCCGCCAGCAGTCGGCTATGTGGCAGGCCATGCTCATGTCTGCCGGTTTGCCTCCGTCCAAGCAAATCTTCATTCACGGTTTTATCTTGAGCGCCGGTCAAAAAATGTCCAAAACCGCCGGCAACGTCCTCCGGCCGGAAGAGGTGGTGGAGAGGTTCGGGGCCGAGGCGGTGCGTTACTATCTTCTCCGCCACGTTCACCCCTTTGAAGACAGTGATGTGACGACGGAGAAAATCAAAGAGGCCTACAACGCTAATTTGGCGAACGGACTGGGGAATCTCACGGCCCGGATTTTGCAGATGTCCAGCGCATATTTGGAGAAAGTTCCTGAAATATCGAAAGATTTTGGTTCTGCGTCAGATAAAGGGATTTTGAATCTTATCGGAGACTATAAATTCAATCAGGCGATGGATGCGCTGTGGCGGCGGATGAAAGACCTGGACACCTTTATTCAAGAGGGAAAAACGTTCGAGATTGTTAAAAAAAATAAAATTCGGGGAGAGAAACAGCTCGTCTATTTACTGACTAATCTTTACGAAATAGCTGTATTGCTTGAGCCGTTCATGCCGGAGACGAGCCAGAAAATCAAAGCGGCCGTCGCCGCTAACAAAAAACCGGCGGCTCTGTTTCCCAGAAAAGAATGATGCCTAAATATATTGATATTCACTGTCATCTTTCCTTCAAAGATTACGACCGGGACCGGGAGGAGATTATTGATCGGCTGGAGGGTCAGGGAATATCGGCTATTGGAGTGGGAGTGGACCTGGAGTCGTCGCGGAAGGAAGTGGCGCTGGCAAAGAAACATCAAAATCTTTTTGCTTGCGTTGGTCTTCATCCTGCCGATAATCGGTCAGAAAAATTTGATGACCAGAAGTTTGAAGAACTTGTGAGCTGTCCCAAGGTGGTAGCGGTGGGTGAGTGCGGTCTGGATTACTCTAGATTTCCGCCTTCGCGAGGCTTTGGGCGGGCGGGTAAAATTAGGGATTCAAGTTTTGAGAAGGAGCGAAAGAGACAGGTGGAATTTTTTGAAAAACAGGTAGAATTCGCCGTGAAGCACGGCAAGCCTTTGATGATTCACGCTCGCGACGCGTACGACGATGTCCTCGGCGTTCTCAAATCTTTCTCGCGACTTGCTGGCCTCGCTCAAGCGGGCGCGGAGCGGAAATCTCGCCCGCGCGGCAACGTCCATTTTTTCACTGGTGACACAGCCGTGGCCAGAAGCTACCTCGACATCGGTTTTACGCTCTCTTTCTCCGGAGTCATTACCTTCGCGCCCTACGACGAGGTTGTGCGATACGTGCCCTTAGAAAGTATGCACGCCGAGACAGACGCGCCTTTTGCCGCTCCGATACCTTTCCGCGGCCGGCGAAACGAACCCTCCTACGTGGTCGAGGTGGTAAAGAAAATCGCGGAGATTAAAAAGATGGATATGGAGGCCGTGCGCCGGAAGCTCCTTGAAAATGCGCGCTCTCTGTTTGAATTGGCTGATTGAGAGAAATTTTCTTGCCCGAAAGAGGAACTCATGTTAATGTAGTTCGCACTATGGAAAGAGAGGTCGAAGACTTGGGGCAGAAGCAGATTTATGAAGTCGGTTTTCATCTTAACCCGGCCCTGTCGGAAGAGAAGCTCTCCGGTGAGGTCACGGGGCTGCGTTCTGCCATCGAGCGCTCCGGCGGCGTCATTATCGCCGAGGAGTTCCCTCAACCGCGGCCGCTCTCTCACATCATCATCAAGGCCATCGGCCGCGAGCGGAGGCGATTCGCGAGCGTTTTTTTCGGCTGGATGAAGTTTGAGGCCGAGAGAACCGCAGCCGCCGCTCTCAAAGAATATCTCGACAAGAGCGAAAATTTTTTGCGCTACCTCATCGTTAAAACCGTCCGGGAGAGCACTATGGGGAGTCACAGAGCGGTCTTCGCTCGTGGCCGGCCAGCCGGCAGGAGAGACGAATCTGCTGACAAAACTCCAAGGCCGAAGATGAGTGAGGAGGAGATTGACAAGACAATTGAAAAGCTTGTGATAGAATAAAATTATGTACTTGAATAAGGCAATTATTGTCGGCAACCTTACTCGCGACCCGGAGCTCAAGGCTCTGCCCAGCGGCATCCAGGTCTGCTCCTTTGGAATGGCTACCAACCGCGTTTGGAAGGACAAGGACGGCAATAAAAAAGAGGCAGCGGACTTTCACAATGTGGTGGTCTTCGGCCGGCAGGCGGAGATTGTTTCGCAGTATCTGCGCAAAGGCAGTCAGGTTTTGGTCGAGGGACGGATGCAGACCCGCAGTTGGGACGGTCAGGACGGGCAAAAGAGATATCGCACCGAGATTGTGGCCGACCGAGTGCAGTTTGGAGCTAGAAGCGGCGGGGGCGGGGCGGCCGGCGGCAGCAAGGAAAAGAAAGAGGTCTCGGACGAGGCCATCGAATACCCAGAGGAGGACATTAAGCCGGAAGATATTCCTTTCTAGAAGTTAAAGATTGGAGGTCAAAAGTCAAAATTAAATTTCAAAAAGCTAAGCTTCAGCTTTGAGATTTGAGTTTTAAATTCATGAAGAAGCAGTGTTATTTCACCCAAAATAATATTAAGCACATCGACTACAAAGACGTCGAACTTTTGCGCAAGTTCCTAAACCCTCACGGGCGCCTGCTCTCGCGCCGGCGCACCGAGGTCTCCGCCAAGTACCAACGCAAGCTGTCCACGGCTGTTAAGCGCGCCCGCTTCATGGCCCTTTTGCCGTACGTTGCAAAATAACCCCGCCGCCAAGCCGAGGTTCCGACTGAAACGGTCGGGATTGTCAGCGGTCTTAAATCGGAATCTATTTTGAGGTCAGTCTGTAGCCGTTCCAGACCATGACAGCGGTGATGAAAATGGCAATCCAGCTGGCGTAGGTTGGAATAATGACAGTGCCAATTGTCGCCTCCCAGTTGGAGATGATTCTCCAGAGATGAAGGAGGCCGATGATGAGAAAGATGTAAGTCGAGAGTTGAACAAAGTTTTTTGTCTTCATGTTTTTAATAATTTAGATTCTGCTAATGCAGTTATTATAAACTATCTCCGTCACAAGACCTGTAGATATCTCTGTCGAGTGTTCAATATGTAATCATGCTATGAGGTGTCACCTCATAGCATGACCTCATAGCATGATGTTGAAGTAGGATATAATTTAGGTATGATTAGGCGTTTTGAATTCGAGATTAGTGAATGGTATCACTGTTTTTCAAAAGGAGTCGAGGGACGGAAGACATTTCAGGACAGAGGTGATTATGAACGCTTTCTCTCGCTCATCTATCTTGCGAATAGCGTCAAGTCCGTAAACCTTTTCAGTCAAAGGAATTTCTCCTTTTCAGACGCGTTGAATGTGGATAGAGGAAAATCGATAGTAACGGTTGGGGCTTATTGTTTGATGCCGACGCATTATCACCTTGTGTTAAGAGAAGATACCGAAGGTGGTATAAGTAAGTTTATGCAAAAGTTAGGTACAGGATACGCAATGTACTTTAATTTAAAAAATGAACGTATAGGGAATTTATTCGTCAGACCGTTTCGTGCGAGATATTTGGATAAGGATGAATATTTTCAGCACGTTATAAAGTATGTTCATTTCAATCCTTCTGAACTCTATGAGCCTAGATGGAGGGAGGGAAAGGTCAAAGATTTAAAAACCTTGCAGCAAAAAATTCTTAATTATCCATATTCAAGCCTGAACTGTTATGAAGATAAGAGTAGTCTTATTAGAAAACTGATTGGAGAAAGTGTTTTTAGTGTATACAGAAAAGAGCCTATTTCTGGGATGTTAAATGATGCTAGAAAATACTACGAAGAGTGTAAATCTATGCTATGAGGTGACACCTCATAGCATAAGGTGTCACCTCATAGTTACTACACGCGCTCGACGTATTCGCCGGTTTCGGTGTTGATGCGAATAATATCACCTTCGTTTATAAAGAGAGGAGTGTTCAGAGTGGCGCCGGTCTCCACCTTGACCGACTTCATGCCGCCCTTGGCCGTGTCGCCTTTGACCCCCGGCGGCGCCTCGGTTACCTTAAGCTCGGCTTTGATAGGCAGTTTCAATCCCACAAACTTGCCGTTGAAAGTCAGAAGACCGACTAAACTGTCGGGTTTAAGAAATTTTCCTTGTTCTCCCGCGGCCTCGCTTTTAAACGAGAAGCGTTTGCCGGGGTTATCAACCTCGCAAAACCAATACTCTCCACGATTATTGTAAAGATACTTTATCTCGCGGCTGTCAATCTCCGCCTCCTCGACCTTGTCGGCCACATGGAAGGTACGCTCTTTAACTTTGCCGCTCATGAGATTGCGGAGCTTGGTGACATTCTGGGGTTTGCGCTGCTGCATGCGAAAAACGTGAGAGGAGAGGACCTCGAATGGCTCGCCGTCGAGCACGATATATTTCCGCGGCGTGATTTCGTTGTATTCCAGCATAATAAATAGCTGTCAGTTGTTAGCTATCAGCTGTTATTTTTTGCTGAAAGCTGATAGCTCCCCGTGACGGGGCAGATTGTGTATTGAATCTCTCTATTCTTTCAATTTTTTTCTTATTTCCCCGAGGATTTTTTCTCCGATTTCTTTGTTCTCGCGCAGGAACTGGCGGGTGGCGTCGTAGCCTCGGCCGAGCTTTACCTCACCGAACTGGTATGAGGTGCCCGATTTGGCGATAATGCCCATCTTCTCTCCCAGAGCAATCATCTCACCCTCGCGCGAGATGCCTTCGTTGTACATGAGGTCGAACTCCGTTTGTTTGAAGGGCGCCGCCACTTTGTTCTTAACCACCTTGGCTCTGATTCGCGAACCCATCACTTCCTCGCCTTTCTTTATCTGGGCGATGCGGCGCACGTCGATTCGCACCGAGGTGTAGAACTTAAGCGCTTTCCCCCCGGGAGTTGTTTCGGGATTTCCCCAGAGGACACCTATCTGCATGCGTATCTGGTTTATGAAAACAATGATTGTTTTTGACTTTGCGGCGATAGCCGTCAGTTTTCGGAGAGCTTGCGACATGAGCCGGGCTTGTTTGCCGACATGTTGGGCCCCCATCTCTCCCTCAATTTCGTCTTTGGGAGTGAGAGCGGCCACCGAGTCCACCACAATGGCATCGATTTTGCCGGAGCGAACCAGACTCTCAACGATCTCTAGAGCTTGCTCGCCGGTGTCGGGTTGGGAGATGAGGAGTTCCTCGATTTTAACGCCGAGCTTGCGGGCGTACTCCGGGTCCATGGCGTGCTCGGCGTCGATGTAGGCGGCGATGCCGCCGCGTTTTTGGGCCTCGGCCACCACGTGCAGAGCCAGGGTAGTTTTACCGCTCGACTCCGGACCGAAGATTTCGATAATCCGCCCGCGCGGGAGTCCTCCCACCCCCAGCGCGGCGTCGAGTCCGATGGAGCCGGTCGGGATGGCATTGACGTCCACCCGCGGTTTATCCCCGAGTTTCATGATGGCTTCCTCGCCAAACTTGGTCTGGATTTCGCGGATGGTGGCGGAGATATCGGGTTTGCTTAAGACGTTGGTTTTTTTGGACATGAATAAAGTGAGTATATAATTCAAAGGTCAAAAGTCAAAATAATTTGTACGTGAGCTCCAGAATTTTTTGAGTCTTGCGGCCGAACTTGTCTTCGGCTTCAATTTTTACCGCGTTGTAACCGGCAAGGAGCATAACGTCATCTTTGAACTGTCCCTCCCTGTCAACGAAGATTTTCCGGTCGTTCAGGGAGATATCGGATATGCGTTTAGCTATACCGCGGATAGTGACAGGAGATTCGGCGAAGACAGCGCCATTCAGTGGACTTTGAATGATAATCTCCGGCCCGCGCCTTAAGTTTCTGGTTTGATAAAGGGAGTAGACAACGATAAACAGGATTGACAGGCCAACTCCGAGACGCTTGAGCAGTCTGCGCGGTTCGCCTGGGGAAATAGACCGTCTCATATTACCCTGCGCTCTCCGTCAGCGCCGAAGATTTCGCCCGTCTTGCCGACAATCACTGCTCGAGCTTTGGCGCCTCCTTCGCCCGGCCCGATTATCCCTCGTTCTTCGAGCATGTCCATGATGCGAGCCGCCCGGGCGTAACCGATGCGGAGTTTCCTCTGAAGGTAAGAGGTAGAGGCCTTGCCGGCCTGGATGACTGTTTGTCTGGCCTCTTCGTAAAGTTCGTCGTCCCCGGCGTCCTCACCGGCGCTCTCCTCGGGGAAAAAGGTACTGCCCTCGGCGAAGTTTATTTCGGGAGGCGTTTCTTCCGCGTAGTTTTCGGCAAAGTACTTGACGACCCGTTTGACTTCTGACTCGGAGATAAAAGGCGACTGAATGCGCACCGGCTTGCCGGCCTCGGCGGAGAGATAGAGCAGGTCGCCGGCGCCGAGAAGCTTCTCGGCGCCGGCGGTGTCGAGAATGGTTCGGGAGTCGACTTGCGAGGCCACCTGGAGAGCCAATCGGGTAGGAATATTGGCTTTGATGAGACCGGTAATGACGTTTACGCTAGGCCTCTGGGTGGAGAGAATGAGATGAATGCCGACCGCTCGAGACATCTGGGCCAAGCGGACCACCGCCGCCTCAAGCTCTCTGGGATAGGTGCTCATGATATCAGCCAGCTCGTCGATGATGATGACGATATAAGACATTCGCTCCACTCCTCTCTCGTCTCGGCCGGCGGCAAGGAGAGGAGAGAGGACGTTTCGATGATAAGACTGGATGTCTCTGACCGAGTCGTTCTCGAGGATGTCGTAGCGCCGCTCCATCTCCCTAGCCGCCCACTTCAAAGCCAGAATAGCTTTTTTGGGGTCTGTCACCACGGGTGTCAGGAGGTGAGGGATGCGGTTGTAGAGAGTCAGTTCCACTCTTTTGGGGTCTATCATGATGAACTTCAGGTTCTCCGCCGCGTTGCGGTAAAGGAGGGAGGTGATGATGCCGTGGATGGCCACCGATTTGCCGGAGCCGGTGGCGCCGGCGATGAGGAGATGCGGCATTTTGCCGAGATTGGCAAAATGAATATTGCCAGCCACTCCTTTGCCCAAAGCGATGAGAAGCGACGCCTCCGATTCGCGGTACTCCGGGGCGGAAAGAAGAGTGCCCAAGCCAACTAGCGTTTTGGTGCTGTTCGGAATCTCGATGCCGACGAGCGACTTGCCGGGAATGGGCGCCTCGATGCGGATGGGGTGGGCGGCCAAGGAGAGAGAAAGGTCATTCTGCAGGGCAACGATGCGGGAGAGTTTGACTCCTTCGGCGGGCTTCAAGGCGTAGCGGGTAACCGAGGGGCCGATGGTTATCTCGTCCATCTCGACAGAGATGCCGAAGTTCTGGAGAGTGCGTTTGATGATGTTTGAGTTGGTCTTAATGTCACCCACTCCCGGTTTGCCGCGGTCAACCTCCAACAAGTCCAAGGGGGGAGGAATAAACTTTTTTCGAGTGGCGGCAGTGGTTTTGGAAGAAATTTTGTCTTTGTCTGCCGGCTCTCGTTCTGTCTCTCTCCCCGCGGCGGGAGTGATATCAATTTCTCTTTGATAGAGTTCATCGGCCGTCGGTTCGGCTTCTCTGCGCGTCTCCGTCTCTTTGTCCCGCTTTTTCCGGGAGAAGGAGAAAGTCGGCAGCGACAGACTGGTGTCGAAAGTGATGAGAATCGATACCAAGAAAGCCGCCCCGAGGAGAGCCACCGGAACATAAATGTCAAAGAGAGCCACAAGCGGGGAAGAGATGGCTTTGCCAATAAGGCCGCCCTGACCTTTCCATAAGGTGCCGATAAAGCCGACGCCCGCCGAGACAAACAGCGCCGCTCCGAGGATCTTGGTCTTCAAGGTTCGCTCCATTTTGGAGAGAAAGGCGCCGCCCAGGAAAAGCGAAATGACGGGGAGAAGAAAATAGCCGGAGCCGAAGAGACGGGAGAGAAGTTTGTACGAGAGTTCCCCGACCATCCCGGCGAATCCCAGAGCCGAGAGAACGAAGAAGAGAAAGCAGAAAAAGAAAAAGAAACTCAAAATTGAGCCGACGGTTTCCTCCTTTAAACCGCCAAGAAGAGACGGCCATTCGTTATCCTTATTTTTGCTTTTTCTCCCCACTCGTTCATTTTATCATACGCCGGCCAGATATTTCGGATATTTTGGTTCTCTACTTTGACAAGGACATTTGCGTCCCTATAATGGACATTATCATAAAGACTATAAAAGACATTTAAAGGACATTTATTAAAGACACTATGGACGATAAAAAGGACATCAGTTTTATATACTCCAAGTCAGAGAGGATATCGAGCGCCCTCCATCTTCTGTCTAGGACGTTCCATGATGAGGAGCCGCTCCGCCGAGAGATGAGAGAGATGGGTCTTGGTCTCATAAAGGACATTCTTAGTCTGTTTGGAGGTGTTTTTCCGAGACTCGAGGATGGTATATCTCAAATTTTTTCCAGAGTGGACGGGATTTTATCTTTATGCAGGATGGCCCGAGTCTGCGAGATGATGAACGAGACCAACTTTGAAATAATGTTCAAGGAGCTTATGGCCTTCAAGTTAAAATTGAGCGAGGCGGTCTCGAGGGGAGAGTCTCACGGCTTTCTGCTTTCCTCCGACTTTTTCGGGGCGGGCTATCCTCCCCCCGGAGCTCTCCCGCCGACTAAGACTCCAAGCGCCGTCCGGCCGGCTCTAGGCGAAAATTCCCTTAATTTGAGCCATAATTTGAAACAGAAATCCATGCCAGTCTCCTCCATTGAAAAGAAAGAGAAAAGACGCGAGACAGTCTTGAATCTCCTCAAGAAAATGAGGGAGGTTACGGTTAAAGACGTCGCTCAAGTGCTCTCCGGATGCAGTGAAAAAACCATTCAGAGAGACCTCCTTGAGCTGGTAGAGAGCGGAGTGCTTAAAAAGAACGGAGAGAGGCGCTGGAGCCGTTACTCCCTTCCTCTTTAGATAAAAGTGTTGTCGAATCAGATTTCAGGTCAGGTTTTTGACGCAATCACGCTATTTTTCTTCTTGACGCAGCGACTGGAGAGTATTGTGAGCCTTAAAAGCGCCCATTTTGGTTGACTTTGCCCGAAGGCAGTGTAAAAATCACGAGGTTGTGGCTAAACCGCG
The DNA here is from genome assembly GCA_016181525.1 of Candidatus Tayloriibacteriota bacterium. Taxonomy (GTDB): domain Bacteria; phylum Patescibacteriota; class Minisyncoccia; order Phycocordibacterales; family JACOZD01; genus JACOZD01. The sequence continues at coordinate 20,644 of JACOZD010000012.1, forward strand.
TTTTTAGTTATCCACAACGAATTTTTGCAGGCATCTCCGTTGCCAGATATAATCTTTTCTAAGAGTGTCAGGTGAGCGTGTGTCTCTCTGCGCTCGTTTCTGGCTTTTTGGAAAAACTTGGTTTTACCGGACGAGAGTTTTGAAAAGGGACATTGAAAACTGAATATTCCATGTTCAACAGTATTCAACAGTATATAGAACCTGAAAACGCCGCATGGCGTTTCATCAAGAATTTTCTGAAACTCGGTCCAAATTATCAAAACTAAATCTCGAGGAGTGAAGTCGAAAGAAACTCTTCAAGTTTAGTCAAACGGGCGCTTTGAGATATTTAAATATTTAAAAATATTTAAACATTTAAATATCGCGGAGTCGTTCGATTAAAAAATTAAAAGCTAACCATATATATGAGTCATTTAAAAGAATCTAAAGCCACGAAGTTGGTGGCAGGGCTTGTGGGAGTAACCATGACCCTTTCGCTCTTTGTGGGTTTGGGAGCGTTGACGGCTTCGGCGCAGGGCATTTCGGCGACCGAACTCGTTAACCTTCTTATCAGTCTCGGCATTATCCCGCCGGACAAGGCAGACCTCGCTCGGCAAGCGGTCGGCGCGGGCGGTCCTCCCTCGGGCGGCTTCACCTTCACCCGTAACCTCTCACTTGGTTCGCGCGGCACGGACGTGATGCGGCTTCAGGAGGCGCTAAACAGAGACGCGGCCACACGAGTATCGGTCTCCGGCGCCGGTTCGCCCGGCAACGAGACCACCTACTTCGGTCCCGCGACCAAACGGGCGGTCATCAAGTTCCAGATTAAGTACAGCATCTCTCCGGCGGTCGGTTTTGTCGGTTCGCTGACGAGGGGTCAACTTAATTTGCTTGCTGGCGGTCCGACTCCGCCCCCGCCCCCTCCTCCGCCAGGACCCACTCCGCCTCCGCCTTCACCAGGCACGGGAGTGACGATAACCAAGAGTCCGGACCAGCCCACCGGGACGCAGGCGCCTGAAAACGCCGCCCGCGTGCCCTTCACTAAGTTCACGCTCACGGCCGGCACTGACGGCGACGTCGTTATTGACAGCGTGCGCGTTGAGCGCGGCGGCCTCGGCGCTGACGCGGCTTTCACAGGCGTAGTGCTTATTGACCAAGATAACAAGCAACTCGGCAATTCCAAGACCTTGGACTCCAATCACCAGGCGAATGTCGGCGAGAAAGTCACCATTCCTCGCGGCACCACCAAAACCTTCACAGTGGCGGGCAATATGGCTGCGAATAATGATGCTCGCGATGGTCAGGATGTATCCTTCCGCGTTGTGAGCATTAACACCAGCGCCACGGTTTCCGGCTCTCTTCCGGTTGAAGGTATCACTCGTCGAATCAACTCCACTCTCTCCCTCGGCAGTGTAACGATGGCTGTTGGTTCTCTCGACCCGGGCGCGGCCGCCACCAAGAACGTGGGGGAGACCGGTATCAATTTCTCGGCCATCAAAATCACGGCCGGCACGGCAGAAAAGATTCGGCTCCATTCAATCCGCTGGAATCAAGCATCATCCGCCGGTTCCACTGATATTGCTAACATTGTGACGGTTGTGGACGGCGCTACCTACCCGACCGCCGTCTCTTCCGACGGCAAGTTCTACACTTCTACTTTCGGTTCAGGCATCGTTATAGACAAAGGTCTCTTCAAGGAGCTCACAGTGAAGGGTGATTTGACTGGCGGCTCTGGCCGCGCCGTGGCCTTCACCATTGACAAGAACACTGATATCTACTTGACCGGCGAGGATTACAACTTCGGTATTGCCGCTCCGGACGACGATATAGCGAGCAGCGGACGGGACATATTCGATGATGATGACACTATTTACTTTGAGGCCTTCACCGTCACTATTGACACCGGCAGCATCACCTTCGAGAACAGCACGTCGGTGGCGGCTCAAAACATCGCCATCAACAAGACCGACCAGCCGCTCGGCGCCTTCAATATTGACGTCAAGGGCGAGCGAATCAACGTGGCCAGTCAGGTCTTTACCCTCTCGACATCCGGCACCAACGGTTCAAGCGGCTCCAGCCAGCGGATTGTCAGCGTCACCTTGGTTGACCCCAACGGGAAAGTTGTGGCCGGACCGGTTGACGCCACAGACGCCTCTTCAGGCACGGTCACCTTTACGGACACGGTTGCCTACCCGGTTGGCAAAAGCACCTATAAGCTCCAAGGAAAGTTGAGTTCCGGAGTTTTGAACGACCACACTGTCCGGTTTCAGTTCACTCCATCAACAGCTATTACCAGCATCACCGGTGAGACCACCAACAAGGCCATTACCGCTTCTCCGAGCTCTCAAGTCTCTCTGAACATTATGACGGCCAAGTCGGCGGCTCTCTCCATCAGCGCCCTGCCCGAGCCCGCTTCGCAGACGGTGGTGGCCGGCGCCAGTGGTTTGCTGGTGGGCAGGATTCTTCTCGACGCCTCGGCCTCGGGTGAGGACCTCAAAATGAACGCCATTCCTCTCGACACGTCTGTGAACTCGAGCACCTCAAACATCACCAAGTGTGTTCTCTACGATGGGAGCACCGCTCTCCAGACGGGGTCGAACCAGATGACCTCATTCTCAAACTCTTCGACTTCAAACTTCACCTTCGATAATCAGCTCGTTATCCCCAAGGGTTCATCTAAGACCCTCGACCTTAAGTGCAGTTTCAACACCTCGGCCAGCGGCACCTACCGTTTCGGCTACTCCGACACCGCCTCGCCGACTGTAACCGGAGTAACTTCTGGTCAATCCGCCACTCTGACAGAGTTGACCTCCGCTTCCGGACTGTTCACCTTCACCACCTCGGGCACGCTTGCCGTGGCGCTTGATGCCTCCAGTCCTTCATACGCTCTGGCCAACGCCGGCGGAACGCAAACTGTCTCCGCTCTGCGGATTACCGGCAAGAACGAGCAAATCCGCATTAATGAGGTTGGTTTGCAGTTGTTCTCCGGCTCTAGCCCTTCCGCTTCAACTACGGCTGCAGATTTGGTAAAAATCACGTTGTGGGATGGGACCAATAAAGTTGGTGAGAAAGTGTTCTCGCCCGGCAGTTTCTGGGCTTCCACCACCCTTGGCACTTGCACCGGTTGTTCTGAATTGATTGTTCCCAGAAACGACGATAAAGTTCTGACCATTAAGGCCGAACTGGCCGCTCAAGGAGATGGACTGATTGGTACCCCGGGAGCAGTCGTCGCAGTTGATTGGGACGGTGACGGCTCACAGGGAACGGGAAGCTCGGCGGCCTCCTCCGGCGGTATTGCCGGCACTGGACTCTCGAGCGGCACGAAGATTACAGCTTATGGCACCGACAGCGCGTCTTCCGGCGTGAGAGTGGTGAAGTCGGTACCTTCGTTTGAGAAGATAGACTTCACCGATACTAAACTGGTGGCCGGACGCCGTGACCTCTTCAAGTTCAAGGTTACCGCTTCGGCGAATGGCCAGGTGGGCATCAATAAATTAACCTTCAGAATCGCGACATCGTCGGCGACATCGCAGATAAACATGATTGACGCTCTTAACGTCTATGCCTACACCAGTTCATCGTATAGTTCAGGGTCAGAGGTAACAGGCATCCAGACTGATGGTGCATTCCTCCAGACATCGAAGGATCTCTCTTCAAACGATAATGGTACTCCTAATCTTTGGGCTAGCGCCTCAACCGACTTAAGCTTCCATCCGCATGATTCGGCCAATGCTTCTACCACAGTGTCAATTCCGGCCGGTCAGACCTATTACTTCGTGCTTCGCGGTGATGTAACGCTCGCCGGCACGACCTATAACGTCTCAACCCAGCTTCAGGGAGACAACCGCTTCTACACGCCGGCAACCCGTCCATATTGGGTCAGCGGCGGCGGCGCAACGACCACACTGCTTGCCACATCCACTTACTTCGACAACTCGGCTGATGCGACTCTCGATGACTTCATCTGGAGACCGCATTCAACCACGAGTAACAGAAGCAACACCGCCAACGATTACTTGAACGGTTATGGAGTGCCGGGCCTTGGAGCAGTTAACACCAATGCTCAAATCCTCTCCAACTAATCTAGCCATCTTGTGTCCAGCCCCGCTTTGCGGCTAAAGTGGAGCTGGAGGCTAAAAAACAACCCCGACGTACGTCGGGGTTGTTTTTTTATTTCCGCTTGATAAAATGTGGCGTTATGAACTTCAGGCGCGGCCCAATCTTGTTTGGCGCTCTGGCTTTGCTCATAGCCGCTGTTTTTATTGTCAAATTACGGAACGAAAAGAAAACGATTCCACCATCGCCGCTATCCGAAAAAGCAAGCGCGTCAACTCCGGTCTCTGATAGTAAAGGTTTGTCGGCGGTCTCCGGAACCGGAGATTTTACCATCGAGAAAGTGCCCTTGAGGTCTTATCCCTCTCTCGCAAGACCCATCAAATTGCCGCCGGTTTTTGAAGGCCAAGCGGCCGAGAGCATGTTAGGGAGTATCAGCCGAACCTTGGCCATCCTCAAAAAAGACCCCGGTAACGTTAACGCCTGGTATGCTTTAGCTCTGAACAGAAAAATGATAAATGACTACGCTGGAGCAGTCGAAATATGGGAGTTTCTAAAAGTTTCAGGCATTAAGGACTCTGCGGTTTTTGTGAATCTTGGGGAACTCTATCATCTATATCTCAAGAATTACGCCAAATCAGAGTTGAATTACAGAATGGCTATTTCAAAGTTGCCAGTCAATTTGTCCTCTTACAGCGGTTTGCATGAGCTGTATAAGTACTCATACAAAAAGGAGACTGCCGCGGCGGCCGATATTCTCAAAGAGGGTATCTCCAAAAACCCGGAAGCCATTGATTTGATGGTGCTTTTGGCTCGGTATTATGAGGAGAAAAAAGACTTCGTTTCGGCGCGTTTGTATTATGAGAAGGCCGCGGCGGAGGCAAGGAGGCAGGGAGACATTTCCCGCGCTGATTTGATTGAAAAAGATTTGAAAGCCCTTGATATGAGGTGACACCTCATAGCATAAGGTGACACCTCATAGCATAATAATGTTAGACAAAACCTCGTTTAAGTTTATAGTCGGCTTCGTGGCCATTTTGGCGGCGTCCTTCCTCCTTTTTTACTCCATTGACGAGTATCTCAAGGCCAAATCAGAAGCGGCACTCTCCGCGCCAGCTTCGCCTTAAAGAGTCAATTTCTCATCTCTTAGACTCTCTTAGTTATCCACATGCTCTTTTGAGAGAGAGAGAGAGTATAATTTAGCTTATGAGAAGATTTATTCATAAGGTACTGCGTTCAGCCGTATCTCATATTATTTTACTAGCTATTTTTATTGCTGCCACGGTCTCGGCCGCCACCACCATCAGCACTAACATCCAGACTGACGGAACGCTTTCAGTCACCGGTGTCGGTCACTTCACAGATGATATAAATGTTTATGGAGGGAGTATTAATTTGGGCACCGGTTCGGCCAGCACTACTTTAACCACGCTCTCCGAAACTCTTCTGTCTTTATCAGACGATCTTGATATCTATGGCGGGGAGCTCAACTTGGGCTCTGGCTCCGCCACCACCTCTCTGACATCATCCGGCGGGCGCCTTGGTCTGGCCTCAACCTCTCCATGGGGATTTTACTCCATCGAGTCGCCCGGAGGCGCCACCGTTGGCACCGCTAATCCTATTTTTGTTGTCGGTGACCAGGGCACCACCTCTCCCTTTCTTTTTGTGAGCGGTAATAACGGCAATGTGGGGCTCGGTTCGACATCTCCGACCCAGGTTTTAAGTGTTACTGGTACCACTACCTCGAGTTTAGGTATGCGCATCGGCGCGACTGGTTCGGGAATCACCCAGCTTCGGTTTGGCACATGCACCTATAATCCCGGGGTGGCTATAAATGCGAGCACGACTGTCAGCACGAACTGCACCGGAGCTACGGGCGCGCAGACTTTCGACAGGGTATTCGTTACTCCGGTTGAGCTTGAGGCCGGACTGGTACTGGTAGCTGCTTCTTCTACTGCTGATGATGTCATCCAAGTGTCGGTTTTTAACACCGGTTGGAGAAATGGGGGCGCCTTGAACGGCGCTTCGGTTACACCGACGTCACGCAGCTGGTTCTGGATGGCTATCCGATAAAATTATGAGGCGCATTCTCGGCGTCGTAATTCTTTTATTGCTGCCGCTTCTGGTTTTTGCCGGCTATGCTGATGTTACTTTGACCACGGATGCCCAGTTTACCGTAAACGGTGTTACTTTGACCGTCTCTGGTTCAAGTGGCGCTGTGGAAAGAGTGAGAGTCGACGGCACTGCTCTTTCAATTGATTTGCAATACAATTCCAGTTTGACTGTTCGCTCGAGTGCCCGAAAGAGACTTCAGGTAAATGACAATGATGTCGTATCCTCCACTGCCTGCGCAAGCTCTTATTCCGAAATAGTTTTGAAGTCGTCCTATATCCAACCAAAGGGGGTGAGCATTGAGCCGCAGTCTGACGCTTGTGACGCCGGCTCTTCTTCAAGTTCCTCTTCGAGCAACAGCACAGCCGGTTCTGGCGGGAGCGTTAGTGTGGAATCGCGCCCGCAGATAGTTTATCCAGATGGCACAATTGTCTATTTGGAAGAGAAAAAGCCGGACGAAGTTCCTCTAGCTATTCCGGTTCAAAGAGAAGAGAAGAAGATTCAGCCGCGGATATTTTTGAGCAATTTCGGATACGGCGCGACTTCGGCTGATGTTCGCAAGCTCCAGGAGCTGTTTGCCCAAAATCCAGACATCTACCCGGAGGCAGTCATTTCCGGCTATTATGGGCCTCTCACCACAAGGGCTGTAGAGAGATTCCAGACCAAACACGGCATTGTAAGCGGCGGCAGTCCGGAGACGACCGGTTTCGGGTTTGTGGGGCCGAGAACCCGCGCTAAGCTCAACGAAATTTTCTCTGGGAATTTTCCCGGCCAGATGCCGAATTTTCAGCCGGAATCCCAAGCGGTATTCTCCAAACGTCTGGTGCGCGGGATAAGTGATCCAGACGTCAAGATGCTTCAGGTAATCTTAAATAGAGATAGGGATACTTCGCTGGCCCCAAACGGAGATGGTTCTCCGGGGCAGGAGACAGATTACTTTGGTGTTTTAACAGAGGCGGCGGTTAGGAAGTTCCAAGAGAAATATGGTATTGCCGGTCCTGGAGCTCTTGGGTATGGTGAAGTGGGACCCAATACTAGGGCAAAGTTAAACGAGCTTCGTTAGAATTTCTAGATTTGACAGAGAATCATCGTTTGTTATATTGGAGCTAATAGGCCAGAGACAAGAGACAGCGGAGTAACCGCGTAAGATCTCTCGAGGTTTATCTATTTTGTTTCGGCCTAAATAAGAGGTCGATTATGGCAATATCCAAAGACAAGAAAAAAGAGATAATCAAAAAAATCAAAGAGGCAGTGAGCGGAGCGGCCACGGTGGTTTTCGTGAATTTCAGGGGAGTGACAGTAAAAGAAGTTATGGAGATGCGCCGGACCCTGCGGGCCGCTGGAGTCGGTTATTATGTGGCTAAGAAAACTCTCGTCGGCAGAGTTCTTGAGGATGAAAAGTTCTCCGGCGAGAGACCGGAGATTGTTGAAGGTGAGCTGGCACTGGCTTATGGAGCCGATATGGTGGCGCCAGCCAGGGAGATTTATAACTTCCAAAAGAAGTATGAGGACAGGATAAAAATTTTAGGCGGAGTTTTTGAAAGAAAGTATGAAACCGCTGAAGGAATCACTGCCTTGGCGAAAATCCCTTCACTTTCGGTTCTTATTGGTCGGTTTGTTAATCTTATAAACTCACCGCTGCAGAGGTTCGTCGTGGCGTTAAGCGAAATTAGCAGGAAAAAATAACAATAACAATGGCAGAAGAAACAAAAAATAGCGAAGTTGTTGAGGTTCCAGACAAGTTCAAGTCTCTGGTAGAGACAGTCGAGAAAATGACTGTTCTGGAACTCAATGAGTTGGTCAAGGTTTTGGAGAAGAAATTCGGGGTGAGCGCGGCTGCAGTTGCCCTTGCCCCAGCCGGCGCCGCTCCTTCGGGAGCCGGCGCAGAAGAGGAGAAATCTATCTTCAATGTGGAGCTTACCGCTGCCGGCGGTCAGAAAATTGCCGTCATCAAGGCAATCAAGGAAGCTCTCGGGCTCGGCCTCAAAGAAGCCAAGGACCTCGTTGAAGCCGCTCCCAAGATTCTTAAGGAGGGTCTCAAGAAGGCCGATGCCGAGGAGCTTAAAAAGAAACTCGAGGCGGCGGGCGCCAAAGTGGAGTTGAAATAAAGAAAAAAGCGAGGCGGCTCGCTTTTTTCTTTTGTCAATGGTCAGTTTTTTCTTCTGGTGGTAGAATCCGAAAACATGGAGACATTGTCCAAACTTTTCGGCGGGGCGGGGTATGTCAAGGCCATGCGGCTTTTTCTCTTTAACCCGGAGAGCGCCTTTGGGGCGCGGGAGGTGAGCGGTCGGAGCAAGATTTCTCTCTCCGAGGCCAAACGGGTTCTTACTCATCTCGAGCGAGCCGCCTTCATAAAACGCAGGTTGTTTCTGAAGGGCGACGGCCGGCGCGGCGGGATCGGTTTTTCTCTTGACCAGAGCTTTCCTTATCTTTCTGAACTGCAGAACCTGCTCATAGACTCCGTTTTAATGAAAAACGAGGAGATAATGAGGCGTCTCGGCCGAGTCGGCAAAATTAAGCTTATTATCAGCTCCGGCGTTTTTCTCCGAGAGTTCGACGACAGCCGGGTGGACCTCCTTATTGTAGGGGATAATATTCGGCGAAGTTCGCTTGAGAACGTCATTAAAACCATGGAGTCGGAAATAGGTAAAGAACTGCGCTACTCCGTGCTCAACACCGATGACTACAAATACCGGGCCAGTATCTGCGATAAGCTCATCCGGGATATTTTCGACTTTCCTCACTCGGTGGTCACGGACAAGATAGGGCTCTCTGGATAGCTGTCGGCTTTCAGCTATCCACACCCTCTTCGAATCTTTCTTGCCAAGTGGTGGTACAATTATCAGCAGAAACAAAAAGGTCGTTTTGTACATTATGAGCTAATGCGTTCATCAAAGGATGACGCGAAAAAATATTTTATGACGTTTTTTGAAAGATGGAATGAGGTTTTGTCAGACTCTTTTCTGCGGACCTGGGGAGGTGTGGCGGATTACCTTCCGAACATTGTGGCGGCTATTATAGTTTTTATAATCGGCTGGGTCATAGCCACTCTCATCGGTCGAGTTATCGCCCAACTTATCAGGCAGCTTAAGGTAGACAATGCCTTAAAGGCCTTAAAGGTCGATGTGGCGGTCGAGCATGCCGGGCTTAAGCTTGACTCGGGAGCTTTTTTGGGAGGTTTGGTTAAGTGGTTCATTATCATTGTCTTTTTGATTGCCTCGCTTAACGCCCTCAAGCTCACCCAAGTAAACGAGTTTCTGATAAAAGTCGCCAACTACCTGCCTGATGTCATCGTGGCGGTCATCATTCTTTTGGCGGCAGTGGCCATCGCCGAGGTGATGCAAAAAATCGTGCTTGGCAGCGCCCGCTCGGCTCACTTGAAGTCGGCTCATTTTCTCGGCTCTATCACCAAATGGTCGATATTGATTTTCGCTCTCTTCGTGGCCTTGAACCATTTACGCATCGGCGAGCCGTACTTTCAGATCCTCTTCCAGACAGTGATGCTCGGCCTCTCCATCGCTTTTGGTCTTTCCTTCGGTCTCGGCGGGCAGGATGCCGCTCGCGGCTTTGTAGACAAAGTCAGACATGAAATGACGGATAAATCTTGATAAGGGGTTTGTCTATAATCGGTCATAAACCAGCCGTACTTTCATTGAAAGTACGGCTGGTTTTCACTTTTCCACAGTCCCCGATAATTCGGTTTGACTTTATTCAACCGGGGTATATAATCCTTAGTGTTCAGATATGCTAAAAAACCACAATAACAAGCGGAAGAGGTGATGGCTCACTATATTGAAGCTCGTCTCTGGCCGCTTAAAGGAGCGGTTTTTTGTTGAGTTCCAGAGAGACTGCAGCTTGAAAACTGAATAAATCTGTCAGATGAAAAGAATTCATTCCATCTGACAGACTGCAATTGTATCCCGTGGGGCCGTAGGCCTTTTACGGGATAAAGACGTATTTTCAGTGGTTACATGGTTTCCTAACAGGAAACCAAGGGCGTACGGCGGATGCCTTGGCTCTAAAAGGCGATGAAGGACGCAGCAAAGCTGCGATAAGCTCCGGGGAGGTGCCAAGCAACCTTTGATCCGGAGATTTCCGAATGGGGAAACCCCTCGTATTTATACGAGATCCAGCCGTAATTTTTGGTCGGGATTAAGGTTTCGACCTTATTCCCGATCCAAGGTTGAACCTTGGGATCAAAAATTACGGCTGGAAGCGCACCCAGGGAAGTAAAACATTTCAGTACCTGGAGGAATAAAAAACAATCTGCTTTGTTTTTTATCCGGTTCCGCGAAAGCGGAAATGGCCGATGTTTTTCCGAGTTTTACGAGGAAAAACAGGCGATAGGGGAGAAAACAATTCTCGCCCCGGGCGAGAAACAAAGCAGGACATTCCGTAAGTAGCGGCGAGCGAAAACGGAGAAGCCTAGATTGAAAATTTCGCAAGAAATTTTTGAAGTTGGAAGAGAGCGACGTCGCATTTATTTGTGAGGAGAGTTACAAAATGTTTCGTTAGCTGAAGCATCTGGAAAGATGCACCCCAGAGGGTAATGGTCCCGTAAGCGAAAACGAAACATCTCTCTTGTTGCTTTTCTTGAGTACCTCAAGACACGATAAGCTTGAGGGAATCAGCCGGAACTAACCGGCAAGGCTAAATACTTTTAGAGACCGATAGTGAACTAGTACCGTGAGGGAAAGGTGAAAAGCAGCCCGGTGAGGGCGGTGAAATAGACCTGAAACCGTATGCCTACAAGGAGTCATAGCTGGAAGCTAGACTCTGGATGCTGGCGGCTGGAAGATTTTTCTTTCCAGTTTCCAGTTTCTAGATTCTAGCTTCTGGTAGTGGCGTGCCTATTGAAGAATGAGCCAACGAGTTAATCCAGCCCCTTTGTTTAAGGGGTTAAAACCCTGGAGGCGTAGCGAAAGCGAGTCTTAATAGGGCGATTGTCCGCGGCAACGCGTGACAGGAGGGACTGGATTAGACCCGAAACCAGAGCGAGCTTGCCATGGGCAGGGTGAACTCCGTAGAAATACGGGAGGAGGCCCGAACGGGTTAGCCGTGCAATACTATCCGATGACCTGTGGCAAGAAGTGAAAAGCTAACCGAGCCTGGTAATAGCTGGTTCTCTCCGAAATAGCTTTTGGGCTAGCGTCGTGTGTTTCTTGCGGGGGTAGAGCACTGGATGGTTCGGACAGGGGGCAACCCCGCCAAACCAATCAAACTCCGAATACCGCAAGTTAAAAGCGCGGCAGTTAGACCGTGGGGGCTAAGCTCCATTGGTCAAAAGGGAAACAGCCCGGACCTCCGGTTAAGGTCCCTAAATCCATGCTAAGTGCATCACAAGGTGGTGGATTTTCTCCGACAGTGAGGATGTAGGCTTAGAAGCAGCCATCATTTAAAGAAAGCGTAACAGCTCACTCATCGAGAGAGTCTGCGCCGAAGATAATCGGGGCTAAGCATGGTACCGAAACTGAGGATGTCAGCGCTTTGCGTTGACGTGGTAGGAGAGTTTTCGCATCTGTCCGCCAGAAATGGCGAGACAAAGCCGTGAAGCCTAAGCCGTGAGGCGGGGTGGAGCGTTGCGAAGTAAGAATGTTGGCACAAGTAACCACAATGCGGGTGAGAACCCCGCACGCCGAAAGACCCAGGTTTCCTTGGCGATGACAATCAGCCAAGGGTTAGTCGGGCCTAAGCCGATGGCGAGAGCCGCAGGCAATGGACACACGGTTAATATTCCGTGACTTTTCCGTTTTTCGATGGGAGGACGGAGTTTAGTATGTTTAGCGCATTATTGGATTTGTGTTTGAGTTGTGAGGAAGCTTGCTAGGTAAATCCGGCAAGCGCATTAAATTGCGATTCCAAGCGATTCAAAAATATCGGAGGCAACTCCGATAAATTAAACAAAGCAGACTCCCGAGAAAATTCTCTAAGATTAAAAACGGGAAAACCGTACCGCAAACCGACACAGGTGGTCGCGTCGAGTAGACGAAGGCGAACGAGTGAGAGTTCCCCAAGGAACTCGGCAAAAAAGCAGCCGTAACTTCGGGATAAGGCTTTCCCTCCCCACTTTTGGTAGAATTTTGTTATGCACGTTCTATACGTAATTCAAAACGATAGAGGAGATTAAAATCACATGGTAGTGGCAAAATTGGACTATTCAAGCGAATCATAAATAGTTTACTTGAAACCAAAAGTGGGGAGGGACGCAGCTAAAGTATGCTTGGCAACTGTTTATCAAAAACACAGCTCCCTGCGAACTCGCAAGAGGATGTATAGGGGGTGACACTTGACCAATGCCAGAAGGTCAAAGCTCGGCGGTGTGTTCCGCTTTGCTCCGGATGAATTGTCGGAGCAGCGCGGAGCATGCTGACTGAGCTAAGCCCTGGTGAATGTCGGCCGTAACTATAACGGTCCTAAGGTTCTCGGTTTGTCCTCGGACGAATCGAGAAGGACTAGGACTGTTAGCGGCCTTGATGAATATACACAAAAGCTGCCTCGTTATGCAGTAATGCATAATTGGTCCAAAAAACATGACTATATGTTCCCGATTTGTCTGCGAGCGTAGCGAGTAGCTACAAATCGCAATCCCGCCGGTTGTGAAATCGGTCGGAATGTAAGTCGGGAATCTCGTCGGTTTAAACCGGCGGGGCTGGGAAGTCCAGCTGTAATTTTGGTTTATAGAAAATTCTATTGATCAAAATTACGGCTGGATGATCAGCAGGAAACTACAATATCCAATGGAGGAAAAATGAATAAAGTACAAAAAAGAAAAAATCCATCAGCTCCAAGAATAGAAAAGAAAATTTGTCCAGAATGTGCAACAGAACATTCCCATAAAAAATGGGGCCAGTTCTGTTCATATATGTGCCAGTTAAGAAGGGAGAATCCAGAGCAGTATCGGTTTGCAATATATGGATGGCCCTAAACTATTCTAGCTGAGGTCGGGGAACTCATAGTTCCCCCTTCCATTGGGTACTGCAGGATCCTCAGAGACCATACGTCATGCTCCAGCCGTAAAAGATATTACAGCTGGATGAAGATATGGTCCTTCGCAAAAGGAAGCGAAAAGCGAAATTCCTTAACGATAGGGACCTGTCAATTCAGGGAAATTGATAGGAAAACTTGGCTATATGCGGGAAAACCCGGTGGTATCTGAAAACTACTTTGTCGGGTATAATATACTCAATGAGTAAAAAAGTTTTCAGTGATTCCAATATAAATTGGAAGCCGGACAATCCGCAGGAAATGTTGAAGAGCAATTTCTATTTTTCTGGCCTTTTGGCCGCAGAAATGTCTTGCTCAATTATCAAAGCAACTAATAAAAATCCGAAAGGTTATTACTTTGCCCTAGACTTAACAGTCTCTAACGCCGACAGAAAACTTCTGACGGAAGTGAATAGGGTTGTTATGAACGGTAGAGGAATAATTACTCCGGTCAAAGGAGCATATAATCTTTCTGCAAGAGGAAGGGAAAAGGTGAGGGAAACACTCAATTTCCTCAAGACGTACCCCATTCTTGTTGGCGATTTAGCAAAAAATCGCATTACACTTTTAGAAACTGCGCTTGCGTATCTGGATAAATACAGGACGCATCAGTTTCAAAAAGACAAGAATGTAAAAATGGAGAAATTGCGAAAAAGATTTCGAGAGATCAAAGAAAGGGGAATTGTTGATTTGAAATTTGGTTTACCGAAAGTGCCGAAAGTAGATAGAGAATTTCTCGGATATTTTTTCGCAGGGGTAATTGATGGAGAAGGTTCATTTGGAGTAAAGTCCTCGAGATTTACTCAAGAGCCATTTTTCGCAATTGCTATGAAGGATAGAAGGATAATTGAGTCATTAAGAGAATTTGTCGGTTACGGAAATGTTAGATTGAGAAAAGATGGAGTTTATCATCTTGAAATAAATTCTCGCGAATTTTTAAAGAAAATATGCGGAATGTTTCTTAATCAGTTTCCACTGCGACACGAAGGTCAGAAAAATAGATTGCTTAAACTTCAACAGCTCCTCAACGACTACACGCCAAGCCCCGCATTGCGCGGGGATGATATAGTCTGAACTGCATGGCGACATGCAGAGTCCGGTTCGCGCCGGACCGCTCTAATTTTATTGGAGTCATCCGCCACTCGGCGGAAAAGTAACAGATTGTGTCGGGTAGGAACTGCCCGTCTCGAGAGTGATCTCGGGAGCAAAACTGGCTTATAACGGTGGATTCCTCGCTGGAGACTTGAGGAGGTCTATGAAAGCAGGAGAATACCGTGGGAAGTCATCTTAATAAAAAAGATTGACCCCGTATCGACTTTAGTCACCAACAACCGTTGGCGACTAAGATAGTAACTGATATAATCATTACTATAATACGCCAGCTCTAATGAAGAATATTGAAGAATATATTTCGGGATATGTTGATGGAGAAGGATGTTTCTCCTTTTCAATATTCTTGAATTATTAGATGAATATATAGTCAATGCTACTAGAGATAGTAGGAAGGAACATGAAGTTCCGACGCGCACGAATAGTGTAATGACTGAGCAACTGTCTCGGGGAATCGCTCGGTGAAAATACAATACCGGTGAAGATGCCGGTTACCTGCAGTTAGACGAAAAGACCCTAGAAGCTTTACTGCAACTTGATATTGATTGCATGTCTTTGATGCGTAGCGTAGGCGGGAGACTTTGAAGTCTCGCTCTCGGGCGAGATGGAGTCGTCGATGAAACACCGCTCTTTAAAAATATGCACTCTAACCTTTGCGGCAAAAACGCATTGGGACAGTATCTGGCGGGCAGTTTTAGTGGGGCGCTATCCTTCTAAAAAGTAACGAAGGAGTTTATTAAGGTCAGCTAGGCGCGAATGGAAACCGTGCCGATAGTGCAATGGCATAAGCTGGCTTAACTGTGAGGCGTAAGTGCCGAGCAGATGCGAAAGCAGAACATAGTGATCCGATGGTCCGTGTTAGAGGCGGCCAGAGCTCATCTGATAAAAGCTACTCTAGGGATGGACCCTGAAATAAGGGTCTTGTTGTCCGACTTCACAGTAATGTGAAGTATGTATGGCTTATAACGGTGAACCTCACGCTGGTCTTTCCTGTCCGTCGTTTGACGGAAGGTTTTAAGGTGTGAGGAATACCGTGGGAAGTCGCCGAAGCGTCATTTGGCGCTCGGTTGACCCCGTAACGACTGGATTCGAATTCGCTTTTTGCGAGTAAGATGAAGATAGTGGATGCCGTAGTGCTAGACATTACGATAACACCGCTATAATACGCCATCCCCCTCCCCAATTTTGGATTTTAGAAATTTCTAGAGTGCAAAATTGGGGAGGGGTGAAGATATAGTCTAGTACTGAAAAAGTATTGAACAGGCTAGTTCCGCCTAAGAGTTCATATCGACGGCGGAGTTCGGCACCTTAACACATTGGGGCGCCATAGCAGAGATGCTATTAGCCATTTCGGCACGAAACTGTGAGCCAGTTCATGCTGAAATCAAAATATTGGCTTATAACGGTGGACACCATATGTTAAAATATGGCCAATACCGTGGGAAGCTTAACTCAATGAATAAATTTTTCTCAATAATTTCAAAAAACATTATTCCCTCGATGCGATATAAATTGAGTTATAGCCCTGTAGAGACTTGATTCTAAGAGAATCAGAGTTCGAATCCTTATTCGAGCTAATACGCCAACGCCTAACCCCCTTCGGGGAAGGATGAAGATATAGTCCGCTACTTTTGGTAACAAAAGAAAACAATCGACGATGTCGGCTCAAGATATCCTCCCGCTGGAGAAGGTGGGAAGGGTTTGGCTGTTCGCCAATTAAAATCTTACGTGAGCTGGGTTCAAACCGTTGCAAAACAGGTTGGTCTCCTATCTACTGCAGGCGCTGATTCTTGAGGGGAGTCTCTGATAGTACGAGAGGACCTTAGAGAACGGACCTCTGGTCTGTCTGCTGTCGCGCCAGCGGCACCGCAGAGTAGCTATGTCCGGAACGGATAACCTCTGAAAGCATCTAAGAGGGAAGCCGTCCCCAAGATTATGAATCGTTTAGGTCCGTGGCAGATTACCACGTTGATAGGCCCTAGGTGTACGCACGGTAACGTGTTCAGCCGAGGGGTACTAATTAACCGAATCCTGTTGGGAAGCTTTGTAATCACGAAAATTGTCTTTTTTGCAGTCTGTCAGATGGGATGAGCATGTCCCGTAGTGAAATTTGAACTTTGAGAGTTGGTAGCTCGTCGCAGAGGAAACACCTCTTCCCATTCCGAACAGAGAAGTTAAGCTCTGTCGAGCCGATGGTACCCCTCCCCAGTTTTGGGATTTTTTATCATAAAACTGGGGAGGGGGAGAGTAGGTAGCTGCCAACTTTGAGGGTTTAAGTTTGGTGCGGGGCGAACAGAAAAGTTAAGCGCTGCTGGTGCCGATGATACCCAATAGCGCCTTTATACTTTATACTTAAAACATGTCTTTGAGCTGGGCGGAACGCCGGCGACTCGGATATGGCGGAGCGTTTGGGGCGGTTTTTGTTTTGGGCTTGGCCTTGATTACTTTGGCTGTTTTTAACCGTGAGCCGAGCTGTTTTGACGCTCGGGTCAACGGCGGAGAGAGAGGTGTGGACTGCGGCGGTCCGTGCGTCAGAGTCTGTCAGGCGGACCTTAAAGAAATTAGAGTAGTTTGGCAAAGACTTTTTAAGGTCTCGGCGGGCGACTGGAGCGCCGCCGCTTATGTGGAAAATCCTAACGCCGAAGCCGAAGCCGCTCGCCTGCCGTACTCCCTCAAAATTCTGGATGGCGCCGGCTCCGTTATTCTCACTCGCTCCGGCGAGGTTTATGCCCCTCCTCGAACTTCTTTTCTGGTTTTTGAAAGCGATATTAAACTTGAGGAGAGTCAACGGGCCAGGGTTTTGTTTGAGTTTTCGTCATCGGCGGAGTGGCTGAAGCCCGACTCCGCCCGCCCGCGGTTCAAGGTTTCTGAAATCAGTCTGACCAGAGAGAAAACCAAGCCGCGCCTTCAGGCCAAGATAGAGAATCCCGAAGTCCGCGACTTCAGTGATGTCGAGGTTTATGCCGCCGTTTATGACTCGAACTCCAACGCCATTGCCGCTTCACGCACCTTTATCGAGAAAATTTACAAAGGTGCTTCGGTGCCGATTGTTTTTACTTGGCCGACGCCTTTTGAAACGGAGTATGACCGCTGCCGCGCTCCGGTGGATGCGGTGCTGGCCATCGACCGGTCCGGCAGCATGGACGATGAGGCGCAGAACCCTCCCGAGCCGCTCGAGAGCGCCAAGGCGGCGGCCAAAACCTTCGTCAATGAGATGGAAGATAATGACCAAGTAAGCGTTGTCTCCTTTGCCAATTCCGTCACCGCGGCGCCTCTTACAGCCGACAGAGATTTGGCCAAAAGGAATATAAACGCTGTAAGAATTCTCCAAACCGGAGTTCAGTATACCAACATAGGCGAGGCGATTTCTAAAAGCGCTCTGGAGCTTAGCCGTCGCGGCCGAGAAGGAAGCACCAAAGCTGTTATTGTTCTCACCGACGGCGTGGCCAGCTTTCCTCGCCGAAACGGCGAGCCGTCTTATCCTCTCCGCTACGCGGAGGAAGCGGCTCGGGCCGCTAAAGAGAAAGGGATTGAACTCCACACCATTGCCTTGGGCAGTAAAGCTGATTTTCAGTTTCTAAGCGGCCTAGCTTCCTCGCCCGAGTTGTCCTATCTGGCCTCGACGGTCAACCTCCCGGAAATTTACGCTGAAATCAGCGCAAAGTTGTGCCGGAGAGAGCCGGCGGTGGTAGAGATTCTTCCCAAATTGAATGCTCCGCCTCCTCGCTAAAAAAATTGATTGGCTGCTTTTGACCTCGGCCCTCACCCTTGTCGGGGCGGGACTTGTCACTATGTACTCCTTCGAGGGGGGCGCTAACGCTTTTTTTGAGAGGCAGATTGCCTGGACAGCCGCTTCTGTCTTAGTTTTGGGGATTTGTTCCCTTATTGATTTTCGTTTTCTCCGCCGGTCCAGAGTGGTGATCTCTATTTTCGTCATATCCTGTCTCCTTCTTTTGGTGCTTTTCGGCTTGGGCAAAGCGGTTAGAGGCTCACAGAGCTGGTTTGATTTAGGGCCGTTTTCCTTTCAGCCATCGGACCCGGCCAAGATTGCCTTGATTCTTATTTTGGCCAAATACTTTTCCCGCCGGCACATCGAAATCGCCAATTTTCGGCACATATTTATTTCGGCCGTCTACGCCGCCGTTATCTTTTTGCTGGTGTTTCTTCAGCCGGACTTCGGTTCAGCCATCATCATCTTTCTTATCTGGCTGGGTATGGTTTTGGTTTCGGGCATCTCCAAGAAGCATCTCCTCTTGGTGGCTGTTGCTGTTCTCCTCGGTTCCATGTTTTTGTGGTTTGACGTATTCGAGGATTATCAGAAGGAAAGGATTTTAACTTTCCTTCATCCTTATACCGACATCTCCGGAGCCGGCTACAACGCTTATCAATCAACCGTCGCGGTCGGCTCCGGGGAGGTGCTCGGCAAGGGCGTGGGCTACGGTACCCAATCCCGCCTTAAATTTTTACCCGAGTACCAGACCGATTTTATCTTCGCCGCCTTTGCCGAGGAGTGGGGTTTTGTCGGAGTGATGCTCCTTTTTGCCCTGTTCGGCGTTTTAATCTGGAGAGTCCTTGGCAACGCCGCCCACGGGGCCACGAACTTTGAGATATTGTTCGGATTGGGGATGGCCACATTTTTCATCTCCCACTTCGTTATCCACGTTGGCATGAATCTGGGCATCCTGCCGGTCACAGGCACGCCTATTCCTTTCATGAGTTATGGCGGCTCGCACTTGCTGACCGAGTTTTTGGGTCTCGGTATTCTCATGGGCATGCGCGCTTACGCTAGGCCGGTCCACAAAGCGGCTTATCAGAACGAGTTCCTCGGGGCTTGAGTCTTTGAACCAAAAATCAGGTAAACGAGAATTGCGGCCAGGATGATAAAGAGGATAAGCCAGTAGGAAACAAGAGATATGCCGCTCTTTAGGACTTCGTTGTAGAAGAACGACCCGCTGATTCCATCGAGCACGAATTTAAAATTCTTTATGCCGTAGGCGTAACTGTCTGACCAAGGAGAGAGAGATGAAGTGGTGAGAGCGCCGGAGAGGGCATTGGCGGTTGAATAAAGACATGTTAAAAAGACACCTATCCGCCATCCGGCATTTTTTAAGTTGGCGGCTAGCACAGCCAAGATTGATAAAAAGGGCATGGACGGCACCAAATAACGAGAGCCAAATGACCAACCCCCGTTTGGGTCCTTGAAGCTGGCGTAAAGCAGTATGTTTGCGGCTATTGCTATTATCATCACCAGATGTTCTCTGCGCATTTCCTTTCGGAGCGCGAACACAACCAGGATACTTAGAAAAAATACAGGCGAGAGAGCAAAGATACCGTATCGGGGGCTTATAGTGAGAGTATAAAGGCCGTGTCTTAAGTGGAAGATGGAGAGGGATTGACCGTCAAAAGGATTGGATTTGTTTTTTGCCTCTCTCTCGCTGTTGAGTTCGAGGAAGCCCAGATTCCTGCCATTATATTCGGGCAGGAGATTGCTTAGCTGTTTCCAATTTCCGAAGGCCAGATGGTTGTATAGAGCTTTTGAGCCCAAGAGAACCGCGCCGACGGTGATTATCAAAGCCAGTCTTTTTAGGGGAGCTTTTCCGCCGAGGAGATTGATCTGCTCGAATTTTTGGAAAAGAGCCACTTGATTATGCCGCATCTCGCCTTTCGGAGGGATCTCGAAGACCAGAACATGATCATCCAGTTTGCCCGTTCATTTCCGAGCCTGGAGGCCCTCTCGATGCTCACCCTTCTGACCTTCTGCGATATCAAGGCGGTCGGTCCGGCCACCATGACCCCCTGGAAGTCGGCTCTTTTGGAGAACCTTTATCGGAAGACCCGTGAGGTCCTGGTCAAGGGAACCTTTGACAAAGAAAAGGTTTCCACACTGGTTGACAGGGTCAAAAAGGAATCTGAAAAACTCCTTGGCCGTTCCATTTCTGTCGAAGAACAATCCGGTTTTTTCAGCGCCATGCCTTCACGATACCTTCTGGCCGCACCACCGGCTGAAATTATCCGTCACCTCGCCCTCTGGAAAAAGTTCAAGAAAGAAG
>JACOZD010000028.1 GCA_016181525.1 Candidatus Tayloriibacteriota bacterium
AAACAAATTTATTATCTTCCATAAAAATAGCATTCGTTGTGCCTGATTCAAGAGGCTGTGTCCAGGCAAAATCTCCTGCCCTTGTAGCATCTCGTGGATCATCCCCATGGGCCTCTACTCCGTTGTTGACTTCAAGAAAGTAATTATGATCTACAAGACCGAAACTATTTGCGGATATTGCTCTATTGCTAGGGTTGCTTGGAATAAAACTGTTATGATCAATTCTCCAATCTTTAATAGATGCGTTTGTGGTTATGATCGATTGAGTACTACTGTCTGCTCCGGCAAACGTAAAACCGGTAATGCGGGCACCCGACACAGAAATTTTAAGCACATGCTCATTAAAGCCGGCTCCAGTACCATTCGAGATAATCGTGCCATCCGTGCAAGTAAGTGTTTCTGCCCTTCCTGTGCAGACAGTCTGACCCTGTAAAGTAACGGCTTTATTAATAGTCACTGATGGCGTAAAGGAATTTGAGGTTGTCCACGTGCAGCTTCCTGCCGGCACTAAAACCGTATCTCCGTCCACAGCGCTGTTAACTGCATTCTGCACGTCTGTTTGAGAACATGATGCTGTATTCACAATACTACCCGATGGAGGAGCCGCCACCTTCTCCAAATAATTCTCGGCTGCCCAGCCGTCAGGCGAGGTGTCAAAGTCAATCTGCCAGAAGGTGTAGATGGTGCCGGAGACTACGCCGAGAGCGGGGCCACCAATGACGGTGCCGAGATCTCCCGTGGCATGAGTGCCTAAGATGACGCCTCCAGCGCTGTCTCGGACGTTGACCGTGGCTGTGGCTCTGACTCTGTCGCCCAAGGCGAACTTAGTTGATGGAGGAGAGGTGAGGTTGAAAGCGGCCGTGACCGAAGTGTTGGCGTTTAAGGTGATAGCGCAGGTGGTGGATGTTCCCGTGCAGGCTCCACTCCAGCCCCCAAAGGTGGAACCAAGGCCTGGGGTGGCTCTCAAGGTGAGAGCGGTACCCATCGGGTAGGCAGGGCTGCAGACAGTGTCGTTGCAGGTGACAGTGCCTGTGCCAGTGCCGGTTTGGTTCACGGTCAAGGTGTAGGTGGTGCCGTTGGCCACCGTGACCGTCACACCCGAGGACTGGGCGATATTACCGGCCGCGTCTCTCCCAATGGCCGTGATGGTGTGAGAGCCATCACCGGCAGTGGTGGTGTTCCAGGTGGTGGAGTAAGGTGAGGTGGTGTCTTCTGCTCCCAGACGGATGCTGTCCACGTAGAACTGAACGCCGGCTACACCCACATTGTCGGAAGCATTGGCAGTGATAGTAACCGTGCCCGAGAGTGTGGCTCCCGCCGAGGGCGAGGTGATGGAGACGGTGGGAGATTGAGTGTCTTGCAAACCAAGCCCATACTTCTGTATGAGATATTGCTCCACACCCTGACGCTCTGCTGTTGTAAGAGCGCGATCATATACCAAAACTTCAGCAATGTCTCCGGGGAAGTAGGTGCTGCTTGCGGCCGTGTTGTAGAGAGAGCTCCTGCCGATATTTCCAGGAGTTCTGACATTCGCGAGAGGAGCTGCGTTATTGTTTCTGGAGAGCACTTGTGCTCCATTGACATAAATAGAGTCTGTTGTGCTGTCTTTCATTGATGCAGTCAGAGAGAAAGCAGGGCCGATGGAGGCAGGCCTGTTGTAAGACATCAGCGTGCCGCTCAGTCCTGTGCCAAAACGTGCAACCACTTTTTCCTGGAGCGGCGTCAGATAAACAGTGCCCCATGACGCTGTTTCTCCCCACATCAATGGCGAGTACGAGTACTGGTTGCCCCCAACATTCAATCCGGCCCGCGAGTTGGAAGAGACGATAAAGAGCGTCATGTCTGTCAAGCCATTGACCGGCATATCAAACATCATAAAATCATCGGCGCCGTCGAAACGCACAGCTGGCTTGCTATTAACAACATTCTGCACAAGCGTTGGCTGATTTGTTGCAGTTGCCTGCGTCGCATCTCTGGTGCCTTCAGGAGATTGGTCTTCCCAAGTCGAGATTGCGGTTCCTGCCAACGTGTCAGCTTTAAGCCAGAGCTTGAGGTTATCCGTGGGGACGGGAACAGGTGAGGTACCAACTAGATTGTAAAGTTCCGTGACTTCAGCGGATGATAGAGCTCGGTTGTAGACGCGAACATCGTCGATTATTCCTGGAAAATTCCTTCCTCCCTCTGAATCAGCCCCGACTCTAACATCATAACTGGTATCAGGAGTCAGAGCGGGAATTGCCCCATTATAAGAAGCAGTTGCTTCAACGCCATTTGCGTAGAGTTTCAATCTTTCATTTCCTGTCTTGCTTCCATCAAACACTCCAACAACATGAGTCCAGACATTGTTAGGCAGAATATTTCCTGTTGTTTGAAGATAATTCGCTCCTCCCCATCCTCCCCATAAAATATCATCTGCTCCGAAACCAGCAGAGGTATGTATTGTCAGTCCGTTATTGCCGCTGGAACTCCATTTTCCAAATATCTGTTTCAAATCTGCAGGATTGTTTGGCTTTACCCATAAGGCAAATGTGACAGCTTGGATGTTATCTATCGCATTAATATCTCCTGCTGTTACATAATCATCTGTTCCATCAAAACTCAATGCATTATTTATTTTCCCTGTAGTCCATGTCGGGCCGTTTTGGAGCGTTCCAACGTTGCCGTTGCCGCTGCTGTCCGACGCTGTCGTGCCTGCGCCCTCGTCAAAAGCCCAGTTAGCGAGGAGGCCGGAGCCCGGGCCGGAAATCTGGGCGGCCAAGCTCGGGCCGTTAATAATCGAGAGAAGTTGTTCAATCAGAGAGCGGATATTGGCCATAAAGGCGGCATCCTCCTCTGAAAATCCTTGGGCAAAACTCGAAACAGGAGAAGAGAACAGCAAAAAAACAAACAGCAAAACCAGAGAAACTGTCAAAGTAGCCATGCGCGTCGGCATTTTTATATTTTAAGTCAAAAGGAAGGTAAAAAACAGGAGAAATGGGGATAAAGAAAGCGGTTTAGACTTCTTAGCAAAATACGCCATATAAATAAGCCCTAAACCCTATACGCCGCTTCGCGACAGAAGAACCTTGAGGGTCCGGAGGACAATTTTTAGGTCAAGGATAAACGAGCGGTTTTTGAGGTAGTAGAGGTCATAAGAGAGTTTAGTCTTGGTGTGCTCGTAGTGAGCGTCAAACTTAGGCGGCGTCTCATGATAAAGCTGGGCCCAGCCGGAAAGCCCGGGCTTCAAAAGATGGCGGATGTTGTAGTAAGGAATCTCCTTCTCGTAAAGGGCCACAAGCGGCGGCAGTTCCGGCCTCGGGCCAATGAGCGACAAATCTCCTTTGAGCACATTCCAGAGCTGGGGCAGTTCGTCCAGTCGGCTCTTTCTCAAAAACTTGCCGACGCGGGTGATGGCGTCGCTTGGCGAAATTTCCTTAGTGGCGTCCGGCGTCCGCATGCTCCGGAATTTGATAATTTTCAAGATAGAATTGCCCCGCCCCACCCTCTCCTGGACGAAAAAAATCGGCCCGCCGTCATCCAACTTGAGGGCCAGAATAATTAAAGGGTAAATCAAGAGCGAGAGACTGCCTAAAAAAAGGGAGAGGACAATATCCATAGCCCGCTTGGAGAAGTCATAAAGACGTTTGGGCAGAAAGGAAATGTTCTCCAGAAACCAATTGTAGCGAAGGAGAGAGAGCGGCACCCGGTCGAAGATATCCTCATAAACCCGGTTGATGTCAATGAAGCGAATTTCGGAGAAGATAAGGTTATAAAGATGGGGGAGAACCGGGATAATCTTCTCGCTTCGGGTGTCAATAACGATAATAGAAACATTTTTGTCATGGACCGGCCCGAGAATGTCTTTCCTGAACTCAACCCTGGAGATGTCGTCCAAATTGAGTGAAGAGACAAAATACATCGGGTAGCGGGCGTTGCCGTTAACCTCCCGAAGCAGTTCTTCCATCTCCTCGCCGCTGCCGATGAGAATGGACCTCTGTTTGCGCCGTTTGCCCAAAACAAAAAAACCTTTCATCCGCCACCAGAGCGTCAGAATGATGGAGAAGACGAGGTAAATGAAAAGGGTAATCTTCGGCGCAATCTCGAGATAAGGAATGGTGTAGAAAAAAACCACCGCCAATGCAATGTTGGCCGCTTGCGCCCTAAGGATAATCTGGGGTAATTTGCCTTTAAGGAGCGAGGTATGTTTCTCGTAAAGGCCAGCAATGAAAAAGACCAGAACCGAGAGTCCAAAGAGAATTGAGAAAGGGGCGAGATGTTCGCGAAAAATCTCTCCCTGCGGCGGCGAGCCGTAGCGCACAAAAAGAGCCAGCCAGAGTGAAGCGACAAAGAGAACCAGGTCGCCTAAAAGCAAAAAAAAAGGCTCTTTTCTCATTGCCAGCTCCATAGACGACCCATATACTACTTCAAACCGCTTAAAATGCAAAAAAAGAAAAAAATACTTTTGGTTATCACCAAATCAAACTGGGGTGGAGCTCAAAGGTATGTCTATGACCTGGCCGTGAACATCCCCAAACGCCATTTGGCCATCGAGGTGGCTCTGGGGGGCCGAGGTCTCTTGGCTAAAAAATTGGAGGCTAAGGGTATCAAGGTCCATTATCTCACCGCCCTGGAGAGAGACGTTTCTCCGACTCAAGAGTGCCGTTTACTTTACCAACTGATTAAACTGTTTCGCGCCGAGAGACCGGACTTGATTCATCTCAACAGCTCGAAGGCGGGGTTCACCGGCGCGGTCATTGGGCGTTTATGCGGGGTAAAAAAAATTATCTTCACCGCTCACGGCTGGGCCTTTAACGAAAACCGTCCGCTGTTTCAGCGATTAATCCTTCGGCTCCTTCACTGGCTGACCGTTATGCTCTCGACCAAAACCGTGACGGTCTCCGACGCCACGGCCGGGGATATGGCTTGGATGCCTTGGACCAGGAAGCGCCTGATAGTCATTAAAAACGGGCTCCGACCCGGAAAGTTTCGGGAGCGGCGCGAGGCCAGAACCACTTTGGCGTCGCTCCATCCCCTCCTTAGAGAGAAACTGGAGGCCGAGAGAGGCGCCTTTCTGGTCGGCACCCTGGCCGAACTGCATGTCAACAAGGGTCTTGAGTCGGGAATTCGGGGATTCAAAGAATTTTTGGACAAACACCATAAAAATTACTGCGCCTATCTGATTTTAGGAGAGGGAGAAGAAAGAAAGCCGCTCGAATCTCTAATCGCAGAGGAGAAACTTGAGTCCAAAGTTTTCCTCCTCGGTTTCGTGGAGAACGCTCCCGAACTTCTTAAGGCCTTCGACGTCTTTCTGCTCCCCTCGCGGACGGAGGCCTTTCCCTATTCGCTCCTCGAGGCCGGAGCGGCCGGACTGCCGACCGTGGGCAGCGACGTCGGCGGCATCCCGGAGATTATCTCCGACATGGAGTCAGGGATTCTAGTGCGCCGAGGCCGGAGCGCTGACTTCGGCCGGGCTCTCTCTTTTCTCTCCGCCAACCGGCAGGCCAGAACGAACTTCGGCGAAAATCTTAAGGCCAAGGTGGCTCGTGACTTCAACTTAAGCGCCTCGGTGGCTGACACCGCCGCTCTCTACAACTCCCTTCTTAACTTCGTGTCATAATGTAAGCAAGCCATGAGGATACCCTTTTCCCCAACACCAAGAGGCGGCGGATTCTCGCTCATCGAGCTTTTGGTGGTCATTGCCATCATCGGTTTGCTGGCAAGCATTATTCTGGGTTCTCTGCAGAACGCCAGAGCCAAGGCTCGCGACGCCCGCCGACTGGCCGACCTTCGCCAGCTCGGCGCCGCTCTGGAACTTTATTACGACCAATATCAAAACCTCCCGAACGCCTACGACCTCAACAATAACAGCGACTCCGACACCTCGCTCGGCATCGCTTTGGGAGCGATTAACTCCTGCGGCGAGGGCAGTGGATGGGACACAGACTTCGCCGACCTTATCCCCGTCAAGGACGCTGGCTACATAAGCAGTCTCCCTCTCGACCCTCTCAACTTATCCCCGCACTGCTTTATGTACGAGCCCCACAAAAACGCAGGCGCCGACCCCGCCGTCGGCGCCTGCTTCTATGTCACTCTGGAGAAAAAAGTCGAGGCAGATAATCACAATAAAAAAGTGGGGGTGGTGGTGGGGGAGCCCTTGGAGTTATCCGGCTTGGAGTATCTCAATCCCGAGTCTCTCTTCAACAAATTCCCAGTGGGTTTTGAGTGCGGACCGCTGGACGATATAGTGAGCGGCACCGAGGGCGCCAGCCTAAGCAATTAATAATTAATATGGAGCGAATATGCATTTTTTGTGTCTATGCCCTTAAACATTGCTATCCTAAACTGGCGCGACCGCACCCACTCTGACTCCGGCGGAGCCGAGCTCTATATCCACGAGATTGCCAAAGGTCTGGTTCGAGCCGGGAACACAGTCAGCCTCATCTGCGGTCAAGACAATTCTCAACCAAAGCACGAAGTTATCCGGGGTATAGAAATCTGGAGGAAGGGCAATAAAGTATCGGTTTATTTTTGGACCTGGCTGAAATTCATCTCCCTCTCTCGAAAGCGCCGAATCGATTTGGTCATCGAGTCGGTTAACGGCGTTCCCTACCTCTCGCCTCTTTACGCCGAGCGCACTGTCTGTTTGGTTCATCACGTCCACAGGGACTTTTTTAAAAAATTTTACCGCCGGCCGTTCTCGCGGCTCCTGATTTTCCTGGAATCTTTTCTTTTTTCCCCCATCTACCGCCGCGCCAAGTTTGTGGCGGTTTCGGAATCGACAAGGCAAGACCTGTTAAAAGGCGGAATAAAGACGGCAAAAATATCCGTCATCACGGCCGGGGCGGACCACGGCCCGTTTCGACCGGGAAAGAAGAATCCCCTGCCGCTCGTCGCCTACATCGGCCGGCTGTCAAAAGTTAAGTCGGTTGATGTTCTCATTACGGCCTTCGCCGCGGTCAGGAAAGGAGAGAGAAAGGCGGAGCTTGTCATAGCCGGCGAGGGAAAAGAGAGAAAATACCTTGAGCGCCTGGCCAGGCGCTCTAAAATAGAGGCAGTGCACTTCACCGGCCGGCTCTCGGAAAAAGAAAAGATTTCTCTAATGCAGAGGGCCTGGCTCATAGTCCAGCCCTCCTTCGCCGAAGGCTGGTCAATCACGGTTACGGAAGCAAACGCCTGCGGCACCCCCACCGTCGCCGCCAACTCGCCGGGACTCCGCGATTCGGTCAGGCACAGTCTGACAGGTATTTTGGTAAGATATGGAGACGCCCGAGCGTTCGAGAGAGCCATTAAAGTAATTATTTCCTGCCCCCATTTGAGAGCCAGGCAATCCTTGAATGCCATTTCTTATTCGAAACAATTAAAATGGGAACTGACCTGCCAAAAATTGATATCGCAATTAAATTAAATGAAGCCCCGAGTTGAGATTGCCATCTGCGCCTTTAACGAAGAAGCAAACATTGCCTCGCTTTTGGAGGACATCAGGAACCAAACTCTCTTCGAGACCGAGCTCCTGAAAACTGTTACGGTTATATCAGATGGCAGTACGGACAGGACAGCTGAAAGAGCCCGAGGAATACTCGACGAAATCCTAACTGTAGAGAAACACCAAGAAAGGTTGGGCAAGCCGCTTAGATTGAGCGATTTTTATCAAAACAGCAAAACTGACATTTTGATTCAGCTTGATGCCGACATAAGGTTGGCCAATAGGCATGTTCTTCGGTCCCTCATCAATGCTCTTCGGGACCGAGAGGTTGGCGCCGTATCCGGCCATGCCTCTCCTCTGCCGCCGCAGAATCTCATAGAGAGAATCGCTTATTTCGGGAGAAGGGCGTGGATTGATTTTATTAACTCCTTAGATGAATCCAAAAGAGACCGTTTTCTTTTTGACGGCAAAATAATAGCTTTGAAAAGCTCCGTTTTCCGTTCTTTGAAAATTCCCGATGAACCGGCCGACGATGTCTATCTTTTTTACTCAACCATAGCTAAGAAATTTAGGGTGAGATGCCAAAGCAAAGCCGGGGTCTATTACAAATTGCCCTCCTCATTCGGCGACTACGTCTTTCAACTCTCCAGATATAGGCAAAAACCTTATCGCCGCCATTTTAGTTCAGCCCTCATTGATAAATATGAATCGGGCAATGCCCAAGCGATGTGCCGAGCCTTTAGGCGAAACAGCAAATCCGACATTAGCGCCGCCTGTCTTTACCTTTTTTTCCGGTTGATATCAATATTTGTAAGCAAAATATTGAACTCCGGCGGGAGATGGCCGAGCATAAACTCGGCTAAAACTCTTGTCATCCAAGAAAGCTGAAATGTGGTCAAAAAAATCCAGACTGACAATTTTCATCCTTGCTGTTTTGGTCCTTTACCTCGCCACGATCCGCGGGACCTTCGGGAATTTTCATGAACCCGCAGAAATAAAAACCCTTAAGAAAATCGGGGGCGCTCTGCAAGGGTCGCACACTTCTTCCACTTACATTCTGATGCTCTCCATTCTGAAAAATGGAACTGTCTCCATCCCAAAGGAGTACGCGGACTTGGCCTTTCCTGACGTTGGATATCTTAACGGTTCTTTTTATAGTCTCTTTCCTCCCGGCATGGCGGTCAGTATGATTCCCTTCTACCGCTTTGGTTCGATTTTTAATCTAGGCCAAGTAATGTCCTTCGCTGCCACTTCTCTCTTTTCCTTGGGCACAATGCTCGCGCTCTGGAGAATTTGCCGAGACATATTTTCTTTCTCGGATATATCTTCTCTCTTGGCAATTTT
>JACOZD010000010.1 GCA_016181525.1 Candidatus Tayloriibacteriota bacterium
CGGTGCCGTCACTGCCGCAGCCGCATCTCCCTTCAGTATCCGTTGGTGGAGTTAACTGCCGCCTTGGTTGCGTTCCTCACTGCCCTAAAGTTCGACTTTAATCTGTCCACCCCGGCCTTTTGGCTATCCCTCTTTAGCTGGTTCATTCTCATCGTTATTGCCGTCTATGACATTCGCCACAAAATCATTCCCGATGCTTTGGTCTTTACCTTTATTTCACTCTCTTTTCTTTCGAGTATGATAAGGGTGGCGGCCGGAGCCGGTTTGGCTCTAGAGATTTCGACCGGGCCGATTTTTTTCCTGCCTTTTCTTCTGATTTGGCTCCTCTCGCGGGGGACGGCTATCGGCCTCGGCGACGCCAAACTGGCCGCCGGCATCGGCTGGATGCTCGGCCTCCCGGCCGCCGCCGCGGCCATCGTCCTCGGCTTTTGGATTGGCGCCATTATCTCACTCGCCGCCATGGGATTCTCTCGGGCGGGCAAGAGGGGGGTTTTGCTCCAGCCGGGCAGACAGTTTACAATGAAAAGCGAGATACCCTTTGCCCCTTTTCTTATTGCCGGCGCCGCCATCGTTTTCTTCACGGGTATAGATTTCGTGGGTTTGGCGGACTTATTTTCTTTCATTAATACATGAAACCTGGAATTTTTAATCCGAAATCTAAAATCTCCGGCTTCACTCTGGTGGAAATGCTTGTGGTTCTAGGTATTTTCGCTGTTCTCACCACCATCGTGGTCATCGGCTCAAACTCGTTCAACTCTTCGGTGGTTTTGACCAACGCCGCTTACAACTTGGCCCAAGATGTTCGAGAGATGCAGGTTTACGCCGTGAGCGTGCGCGAGGACGCCCCGGGCAGTTTCGGCAGCGGCGCCGGGGCGCGCTTTGCCTTGGGTTCGTCATACACCCTTTTTACTGACCTCTCTTCCGGCGGGACGCCGGACCGTCTCTATAGCGGTCCCTCGGAGACCTTGAGGACGACGGTTTTGCCGAGGCAGATATTTATCTCCAAGATTTGCGCCGGCATGACCTTGAGGACCGGTTATGATGAGCGCTGCACCGGCGATGGCCGGACGCCGGAGCTCGGGGCGGTTGATGTCAGTTTTCTCCGACCCGCTCTCGAGCCGGCCATTCGCGGCGTCTACACTGCCGCCAACTCCCTCTGCTCGGGCAATACGGTATGCGCGGAGGACAAGGTTGATGTTTATTTGACTATTCCGTGCGCTGAATCTCCCTGCCGCGAGCGGCGGGTTTCGGTCAACGCCTTTGGTCGGGTGGAGGTTAATTAGATAAAATATCGGCACCGATATATGAATCTATGCGAATGATACGAATAGAGAAAAACAGCAAGGGATTGACGCTCATCGAGCTGGTTATCTCCATCGCCGTATTCAGCGTCATTGTGGTGGTCGGCGCCGGCGCGGTCATCTCGCTCATCGGCTCCAATCGTCAGGCCCTGTCTTTTCAAACTCTTATGGACGGTTTGAATGCCGCTTTAGAGGATATGTCGCGCAGTGTCAGGGTCGGCGGGAGTTTTCACTGCGGCCAGAGCGGGGCTCTGGATGTCGCGGCGAACTGCCTCGGCGGCGATTCTTTTCTGGCCATCGAACGAGCCGAGGGTGATATCGGCACTCCCGACGACCAGGTAATCTATCGTCTGAAGAGCGGCTGCGCGCCGGCCGACTTGACCACAATCTGCTCCATCGAGAAGTCAACGAACGGCGGCCGTTCGTTCATTTCTCTGACCCCGCCGGGGCTCCGGATTGAGGACCTCAAGTTTTACGTCAGCGGCACCTGGCCCTGCAACCCGGACGTTGACGGGGTTTGCGCTGTAAGCGCCGCCTCGGACAGTCTCCAGCCCAAGGTTCTTATCACCATCCGGGGCGCCGTGCCGCAAAAAAGCGGGCCGCCGGTGGCGGTGAATGTCCAGACTACCGTGTCGCAGAGAGTGTATGACAAATAGAAATTATCAACGCCAATATACGGATTTATGCGAATGACGCGAACAAGGAGAAGAGGAGGGTTTACCTTGGTGGAGAGTTTGGTGGCCTTGACTGTGCTTATGATGGCTTTGGTGGCCGCGCTCGGAGCCATCGAGGCGGCCTTCACTTACGCCGAGGAGGCCGAGGACAGGGTAACCGCTTACTATCTTGCCCAAGACGCCATGGAGTATATCCGCAACGTCCGGGACGAGAACATGCTGACGACTCCTGACGTCACCCAGTGGCTTAAGCAGATTCTGCCAACATGCAAGATAGACACGAGTGTCACTCCAAACGTCGGAGGATGCTTGGTAGATACAACCGTCAAGCGCCCGGAGCAAGGTCTGCAGAACTGTTCAGCTCCTTGCTTCGACCCCACCTCCACATCTAAAGTTCTTAAAATGGCAACTAGGAGCGGCGTCTTTGTTGGCTACGGCCACGAGCACCCTTCCGCCCTTTTCGGCAACACGGATATAACCTGGACGCCCACTAAGTTTTACCGTTACGCGGTGGTGACTGAAGGTATTCTGGACGCTAACGGCAAGCTGCTCGAGGTTTCTGTGACGGTTTTAGTCAATTGGAAAGGCAAAGGCGGAGCCAATCGGCAATATAGCGTGAGAGAAAACGTGTTCAGATGGCAAGAAGATTTATAAGGACAGGATATCGATGCGAATAGCGCGAATTCATGCGAATGATACGAATAAAAAGAGATAGGGGATTTACGTTGTATTACGCCGTGGTGGCGGCGAGCGTTCTCATAATTGTCGGACTCTCCATTATGAATCTCTTTTACAAAGAGTTAATTCTCTCGGCCTTCGGCAAGGAGTCGCAGGAGGCCTTTTACGCCGCCGATGCCGGCGCCGAGTGCGCTCTCTACTACGACCTGCAGTTGGGGAGATTCTCCACCTCCACCCCCTCCGCTCCCCTCAATTGCTCCGGCAACAACATCAACTCGCCGGCGACAATCCAAGCCAGTCCCTGCGGCAGCGGGGGAGACAATCCAAAAGGGGACGGTATTTGGGAGTTTACCGTTGACCAGACGTCATCGTGCAGTCGGGTTACCGTCTCCAAGTTGTGCAAAGTAAGCGGTGACGGCACCAAATATATGATTAACGAGATTAAATCTCGCGGCTACAATATGGCTTGCTCCGCCACCGGGCCCCGCAAGGTGGAGAGAGCGCTGAAGGTAACGTATTGACGTTCCGGACGTTAGAATCTAGATTTTAGATGTTAGAGATGAAGTTTTCTAAATTCTGACATCTATCGTCTAACATCTAACTTGATGACACAGAAGCGCCACATTCCTCACGGAGTTCAAGAGAGAATAAAAAAGCTCCGGGAGACTATTGACCATCATCGCTATCTCTATCACGTTTTGGATAAGGAGGAGTTCTCCGCCGAGGCCCTGGACTCGCTTAAGGCCGAGCTCGTTAAACTGGAGGAGGAGTATCCCGAACTGACTACCCCGGACTCTCCAACTAAGCGAGTGGCCGGCAAACCCCTCTCTGGTTTTGTCAAAGTAACGCACCGGGTGCCGCAGTGGTCATTCAACGATGCTTTCACCGAGGAAGAAATCAGGGAGTTCGACGCTAGGGTTAGGCGGGGCCTCAAGGCCGCCTTCAAAAAAGAGATTGCTCCGGCTTACACCGTCGAGCTTAAGATTGACGGTCTTAAAGTGGTTTTTGAGTACGAGAGAGGCATTCTTAAGCGGGCGGCTACCAGGGGAGACGGCAAGGTGGGCGAGGACGTAACCGCTAATGTCAAAACCATCGAGTCAGTGCCTCTCTCCCTCCGGCGGCCGGCGAGTGTGATAGTTGAAGGCGAGGTCTGGATGGGGAAAAAGCAGCTTGAGCTTTTGAACAAAGAGAGAGAGAAGGAGAATGAGCCGCCCTTCGCCAACCCGCGCAACGCCGCCGCTGGCTCCATTCGCCAGCTCGACCCTCGAGTGGCCGCCGGCCGCAAGCTTGACAACTTTATTTACGACTTGGCATGGCTCTCGGACGGAGAGGCGCCTCGGACTCAATATGAAGAACTGAAGTTTTTGCGGGAGTTGGGTTTCAAAGTCGAGAACCGTTTTGCTCTCTGCCGGAATATTGATGAAGTTATTGATTACTGGCGGCAGTGGCAGAAGCGCGGCGCCTCGCTCTCGTATCTTTTAGACGGAGTGGTTGTCAAGCTCAATGAGCGCCGCTTTCAGGAGGCCTTGGGTCACACCGGCAAGGCGCCGCGCTACGCCATGGCCCTCAAGTTCGCCTCCGAGGAGGCCGCCACGGTTCTCGAGGATATCGCTCTCCAGGTTGGGCGGACGGGCGTGATTACGCCGGTGGCCGTACTTAATCCCGTTCGTCTGGCTGGTTCGGTCATCTCCCGGGCTACTTTGCATAACGAAGACGAGATTAAGCGCCTTGACGTCCGCCTCGGCGACACGGTCATTTTGAAAAAGGCGGGGGACGTCATTCCCGACATCGTCTCGGTGGTTCGAGAGATGAGAACAGGCAGAGAGAAACCTTTTCACTTTCCGAAGAAGGTGGAGGGCTGCGGCGGCGACGGCAGTATCGAGCGCGTGCCCGGCCAAGCGGCCTGGCGCTGCAAGTTCCCCGGTTCTTTTGCCGAACAGAAAAGAAAACTGTATCACTTTGTCTCTAAAAAAGCTCTGGATATCAGAGGTCTTGGTCCGAAACTCATTGACCTTCTCATGGAGCACAAGCTCATCGGCTCCTTCACCGACATCTTTAGTTTAGGGAAGGGCGATTTGCTGAATTTGCCTCGCTTCGCCGAGAAGTCGGCCGAGAATGTTTTGGCTTCCATTGAGAGGGCGCGGAAAGTAACCCTAACTCGGCTTCTTACCGCTCTTTCCATCCCTCACGCGGGCGAAGAAACGGCAAGTGTCTTGGCCAAGCATTATGGAGATATAAGAAAACTCGGCCGGACTTCATTTGAGGAACTCGAGAATATTTCCGGCATTGGTCCCATCGTCGCCCGCTCCGTCCACGATTGGTTTAGAAACGATGAGAACAAAAAACTTCTCAGCCGATTGCTCAAAGAATTGACCGTCGAGAAGGTCAAAGAAAGTAAAGGGGCGATTTCGGGAAAGACGCTGGTTTTGACCGGCAGCCTTGCTTCCATGGAGCGAGAGGAGGCCAAGGAGAAAATTCGCCGGGCCGGAGGGAAGGTTTCTTCCCAAATCTCGCCTTCGGTTGATTTGGTGGTGGCGGGAGAGAATCCGGGCTCGAAGTTCGATAAGGCCTTGGAGTTGGGGGTTCGAATTTTGAGCGAGAAGGAATTTCTTGATATGCTTGAGAAATGATAACCAAAGAGGAAGTAGAAAAATTAGCCGAACTCTCTAAAATCAGACTCAAGGAAACAGAGAAAGAATCTTTGCGTCTGGACTTTGAGGCCATTCTTTCTTACATAGCCCAAATTAATAAGGTGTCGCCGGACCCTCCGGAGGAGAGCGGCTCTTTGGGCGTAAATCTCATGCGTGACGATGGCCGGCCGCATGAAAGCGGCGTTTTTACGGAAAAACTTTTGTCGCAGGCGCCCTCGAGAGAGAGAAATTTCATCAAGGTTAAGAAAATTCTTTGAATTGATTTACAGATTGAAGATTGGAGTTGTAAGAGAAACATTCCAACTTAAATCTTTAATCTCCAATCCGATGATTGATGTTACAACACTGACTATCGAGAAGGCCGCCAAGCATCTGAAAGCCGGTGACTTTACGGCTGTGGAATTGGCGGAGGCCTGCCTCAAAAAAATTGAGGAGAGCGATAAAGAGATTAATTCCTTTCTGGAGGTCTATGATGACGTTTTAGCCCAAGCGGCCGAGGCGGATAAAAAAATAGCCGGGAGCGCCTCGCCCTTGACCGGCATCCCCCTGGCTGTCAAGGACAATATTCTAATTGAGGGCCGGCGGGCCTCGGCCGCCTCTAAAATTCTCGAGGGTTTTGTCGCTCCTTACGACGCTACCGTCATTGCCAGACTCAAAACCCGCTCGCCGGTCTTTGTCGGCCGGACCAATATGGACGAGTTTGCCATGGGCAGTTCCACCGAGAACTCCGCCTTCGGGCCTACCAGAAACCCTTACGACCCGACCCGGGTGCCCGGCGGCTCGTCCGGCGGGAGCGCCGCGGCCGTAGTTATGGGAGGCGCTTTGGCCGCTTTGGGGTCCGACACTGGCGGCTCCATCCGTCAGCCGGCTTCGCTCTGCGGCTTGGTGGGTTTCAAAGGCAGTTACGGCGCCGTCTCCCGCTATGGGCTTGTGGCCATGGGTTCTTCGCTCGACCAGATCGGCCCACTGGCCAAAACGGTCTCTGACGCGGAGCTTCTCTTCAACGCCATTGCGGGCGCGGACTGCCTGGATAGCACGAGTGTCTCTCTCCCGCCTGCCCGGGAGGGCGGTTTAAGAGTGGGGGTGCCGAGCGATTTTTTGGAAAAGGGTATTGACCAAGATGTTCTCCGCAACTTCAAAGAGTCACTCGAGCGCCTGAAGGACTGCGGATGCGAGACCCGGGAGCTCAAGTTTGCGGCCCTTCACTACGCTCTGCCTGTTTATTACATCATTATGCCTGCCGAGGCCTCAACCAATCTCTCTCGCTTCGACGGCGTCAAGTACGGCCGTCGGGAAGAAGGAGGAGATTTCTTCGACGACTATCGGGCCACCCGCCGGCACTTCGGGTCGGAGGTCAGACGCCGGATTATGCTGGGCACTTACGTTCTCTCCTCGGGCTACTACGACGCCTACTACCGCCTGGCGGTGGCTCTGCGCTCGCTTTTGAGGAGAGAGTTTGAGAGCGCCTTTGGTCTAGTGGACTTTATCGCCACCCCGACCTCGCCCACACCCGCCTGGAAAATCGGTGAGAAGGCGGGCAACTCTCTCTCCATGTACCTCTCCGATATCTTTACGGTGACGGCTAACATCGTCGGTCTCCCGGCCATCTCCATTCCTTCCGGTTTGGTGAGAAGAGAGGGGGTTGATTTACCCGTTTCTATTCAGCTTATGGCTCCTTACAAAGCCGACCCCGCTCTCTTTTCCTTGGGCAAGCGTTTTGAAAAAACTAACAGAACATGATTCCAAATCCGTCTGAACAGGGACCGTTTCTGAATCCGGACTATATCTCCTACCGTCTTTTTGAGTTCTTTGACCATTGGCAATTTCCCCAGTTCGGCGGGTTTGTGGAGAGAGCTATACCCCTGCTTTTCTTTCTTTCCGCTCTGATTACTATTGTTTTTGTTTTCTGTCTCTTTTTTGTAGCTCTTCAAATTAGCCGGCTGGACCGGCGGGAGAGAGAGAAATTTGTCGGACCGACGAAGAAGACCGAGGCGGAGATTCTCGAGAATCGGCGCTGGCAAAGGGTGGAGGAGCACCTTAACGCCGCCAGTCCGAGCGAGTGGCGTCTGGCTGTTTTGGAGGCCGATATTATTTTGGGGGAGATGCTCGACAAGATGGGTTATCCGGGGGCGACCATCGGCGACAAGTTGAAGAACGTGGAACAGAGCGATTTTGAGACACTTGACGCCGCTTGGGAGGCGCACAAGATTC
Source organism: Candidatus Tayloriibacteriota bacterium (assembly GCA_016181525.1). Lineage (GTDB taxonomy): Bacteria > Patescibacteriota > Minisyncoccia > Phycocordibacterales > JACOZD01 > JACOZD01. The sequence continues at coordinate 7,516 of JACOZD010000010.1, forward strand.
GCAACCAAATCGCCCATGAAGGGGCCGACTTCAGTTTAAGCCAGCGCGAGGCCGGGCGGGTTATTGACCTTTATAAGAAGGTTTTTAAGGAGTTTAAGTTCATCTGAACTCTAATCTTTCAACAGCTCGCCATAAGGCAGCTTACGGTTTAGTTACCCTTCAAGGGTAACACTGTGGACAGCCACTGCTGCCGCTTTTCTTCTGGGGTGAGTCCCTGTAAATACTTACCGAGGTGTATCCGTTCGGAGTTGTAAAAATACAGATACTCTCTAAGGGTGTTCCATGAACAGTGTCGGATTGAGGTAGTACTCTTGGTCAATCACTCCGTGAGCTCTTTCAACTGCTCCGTCCCATTGAGGCGATGACTTTGGAATGAAGTAGTGAGCGACGCCGCGTTTT
>JACOZD010000011.1 GCA_016181525.1 Candidatus Tayloriibacteriota bacterium
TGAGGCCCCGAGGACGCCTAAGACGTCCGGGTCGTCCTCGGCGATGGAGAGAACCGTCACCACTACCTGCACCTCATTGCGCAGGTGCGGCGGGAAGAGAGGCCGGATGGTTCTGTCCACCACTCGGCCGGAGAGAATGGCTGCATCGGTCGGCCGGCCCTCGCGCCGCACGAAGCGGCTCCCGAGAATCTGGCCGGCGGCGTAGAAGCGTTCCTCGTAGTCAACGGTCAGCGGAAAGAAATCCCCTTCCCTCATTTCTCGCGACATGACGGCCGTCACCAAAACAGCTGTCTGACCGTATCGCACCAAAACGGAACCGTTGGCCTGCTCGGCCAGGTCGGTAAACTCAAAGGTTAGGGTCTTGCCCCCAACCTCGGCCGAGTATTTTTTAACCTGCATCATGGGGCATTCTAGCAGATAATTAAGATTTGCGGGAGATGAAGCGTTTGTTATAATGCCGGCGGCGGTACGTACCAAACGACCGCTAGTCCACTAGTTAAGGTAAATGTGGGAGCTATCCCACACTCCAAGCTACACAGCGCGAAAGCGCGACCCCCTGTTTGTGCTCACACGCAGGGGGCTTCTTTTTTGTATCGTTTCGCTTTTAGATTCACTGCATCTCTTCGTACCTTAGGCATATTGGATTGGTTGTGTATGACATGTACATAGTGCATTTCGAGAGGGTGTTGCCAAGCTATTGAACCATGACAAAACCTTGACTTTCAGGCTTGAACTATGATATATTATAGAGTAGTAAAAAGCTCTTTGAAGAGAGTTTGGGAGTTGTGAACTGCCTTGAGTTTGAGAAATCCCTACCTTCAGGGCAGTTCATAAACTAAAACAACAAAACAAAAGAAAGGAATAAGCCGTGAAAACGGAACAAGCCACATATACCGAATCACAAGTGCAGGAATTGATCGCGAAGGCGATTAAGCAGGATCGCGAGTTTCAGGCGCAAGTTTTGCGCGCGCTTCCCCTCGTTGAGGCAGACGTGAAGCAGGGATGGATTGAAAATCCAAAATCCCTCGGACGTCAGCTCGAAAATGTTCTGTGCCCAGCCACAGAACAAGGAGAGGAATCTGCTCCGAAGCCCCGCACCATCCTCCGCAAGATTTCCAAAGGAGAGGTCACCATTCTCCGCAAAGTTGCCGAGGCAACAATCTCGAAGTGCGCGGGCACGCGCACGATCGCAGACTCCGGCGAACTCTTCTCGGGCTACCTCAACAATGGCTTTAGGAAGATTAAAGGAAACCGCGAGACGCCTGACACGAAGACGGAAGTGCACGAGATGGTGGAAAATGCCACGTTTGCCGAGATGTTCAATTCTCTCGGCCGAGATCTCAACACGCTGGTCTTCACGCAGGATCAGGTGATCGAGTTTTGCACGAGTCATCGCAACAAACTCCGCACGGAGGGCCACGGCACGTTCTTTCTCTTGAAGGAAGGTGACCAATGCTTCGTTGCCTGCGTGTACTTCTACGACGATGGCCGGCTCAAGGTGAGCTTGTTCGACTTCGAGTACGACATCGCCTGGGATGCCGACTACCGTCGTCGTATCATCTGGGATGCCAACTACCGTCGTCGTGTGGTTGTCCCCAGCCGTAGCTAAAGCTACAGCTGGGCAAGCCGCAACTGTAACTTTGAAACTTGTCTCACTTTGAGACTTACGTCCCTTGGGAACTTCACCCAAGGGACTTTTGCGTATAAAAGGAGGAGATAGAATTTATTAAATTTTGAGAGAGGTTTAATCTAAGTTTAATTTAAGAGCGCGTCTCTTCCCCGCTCTCGGCCCCTCCCTTGCGCTCCCGGCGCCTCATGCCTCCTAGGAGATACCTGCGCGCTTCGCTGTCGAGGTCAATAAAGTCGTCGGCCATCTCAATCAGTTTAGAGGAGGCGGATTTGCCGAAGGCCACCACCTCCACCTGACAACCCTCATGAAATTTTAAATACTCAACCAGAGGGACAAAGTCGCCGTCGCCGGAGACGATGACCACGGCGTCAAGCTTGGGAGCGAGTTTGATGGCGTCTACCGCCAGTCCGACATCCCAATCCGCCTTCTTGGCTCCGCCGGCGAAAATTTGGAGGTTCTTGGTTTTAGTCTCGATGCCGGCCTTGCCCAGGGCCTCAAAAAAGGCTCTCTCCTCACCCGACTCGGTGGCAATGACGTAGGCCACAGCCCGAATGAGTGCGCGCTCGGCCACGGCATCCTTGACGATCTGACCGAAATTGACCTTGGCGCGGTGTAAATTTTTGGCGCTGTGATAGAGATTTTGAGTGTCAATAAAAACTCCGACGCGCTGTTCTTTATGTTTGATGACAGACATGATAGTCGCTACGCTCCTTTATTTCTTAAGTTCTAGTTTTTTAACGATGGCATTGTAGCGCCGAGGACTTTTCTTTTGGAGATAACGGAGGTGCGACTGACGGTCAGCCACCATCTGGAGGAGCCCTCGGCGGGAGTGCTTGTCCTTGGCGTGTTTTTTTAAATGCTTAGCGAGTTCTTCGATCCGGCGGGTCAAGATGGCAACCTGGACCTCGGGGGAGCCGGTGTCCTTCTCGTGGATGCCGGTCTCTTTGACAATCCTCTCCTTTTTTCTCTTAGTTAGCATTGTGACTTTACAGCAGCTTATAGTAGCACGCCATACCTATTTCTGCAATAAAAAAGCTCCGGCAGGCACTCATTTTATTGAGAGCCATCCGGAGCCGAGCGCCCGCAGGCGCTCTTTGTGTCTTTTTCGGAGGGGGCGGCTCGGGCACCCTGTCCAGAAACGTCCCGAACCAAGACAGGGACTGCAAGACCCGTAGTTGCCACACCCCTCCGTATTGTGCGAGCTTAAGACACCAAGCCCACACAAAAACCGCAATATACAGCCAAATAAAGTACTTTTAAACTCCATTATACACCCAGTCGTTTTTATTGTCAAGCGGAAACTCATGGACTTTATGATTTTAGGAACTTTATAGACTTTATGGACTTTTATCTTAAACTATTACCATGTCGCACAATATCGAGGAGTTGAAAAAACAGTTCCTTGAGTACCTCGAGATTGAGAAAGGTAGGAGCTTAAAAACAATGGAAAGTTATGACCGCTACCTCTCTAACTTCCTAAAGTCCACAAACGTCAAGAAGCCCGAGGAGATTACCGACGAGACAGTCCGGGTGTACCGACTCAACCTGAATCGCCGGCGGGGGCCCTTGGGCGAAAACCTCAAAAAAAGAACCCAAAACTACTACCTTATCGCCCTGCGGATGTTTCTTAAGTACCTCTCCCGCCGCACCATTCCCTCCCTCTCGGCCGAGCGCATCGAACTCTCTAAAGTTACGGGCAGACACCTCGACCTCATCTCCAGAGAAGAGTTAGAGCGTCTTCTCTCCGGCGGGGCCGGCCAGAATCTCAAAAACTTGAGAGACAGGGCTATTTTAGAGACCCTCTTCTCCACCGGCCTGCGGGTGGCGGAGCTCTGCTCGCTTAACCGCGACCTAGACCTCACCCGAGACGAGCTCTCGGTCAAGGGCAAAGGTGGGCGAATCAGAGTGGTTTTTCTCTCTCCTTTGGCCAAAGCCGCCATCAAGAGATACCTCGAGCAAAGACGCGACCTCGACCCGGCTCTTTTCGCCCGAATTGCCAAGAAAAACCAGTCGGTAGAGGAGCTTCGTCTCTCGCACCGAGGGGTGGAGAGGGTGGTTCGTCACCGCGCCGCCACCGCTGGCATCTCTAAAAAAGTTACTCCCCATGTCCTGCGTCACTCCTTCGCCACCGACCTCCTTGAGAACGGCGCGGACCTGCGTTCCGTCCAGGCCCTTCTTGGGCACGCCAGTATCGGCACCACCGAAATTTACACCCATGTCACCGACAAACACCTCCGCGAGGTTCATAAGGCCTTTCATGCCCTTCGCCGAGCAAGGTAAGCAAAAAGAAAACCGCCCTCACGAAGCGGTGTGACGGGCGGTTGAAAGCGTTGCCAAGGAGGACAAACAAGGGTACATCATACCCTCTTTTTTAAAAAAATTTTAATGATTGGTGATATGTGTACCAGCACTCCTTGTTATTTCGACCCGGGCAACCTTTCAATAGAGAAGGCCTCTCCCAAAGAACCATGCGGATATATACCATAAGCGTTAGTAATTAAGTGGGAAAAAGTTGCCTCTATATACCCGGTCTGTCTCAAGTATAAAGGACATAAAGGACATCTGTAAAGGACAAAACTGTGGATAAGTCTACTTTACCCAATACTTTTTCCTAATCTTCGAGAGCTCCTTGTCCTCTTCCGTCTCCCGCCGTTCCTTGCCCCTCTCCCCTGCCTCCTTTAGCTCCTCCTCCGGCAGAGCCGAGAGCTCTCTGGTTTTTTCTTCAAGAAACTCTCGGGTATTTTTCTCCGGGGCATCCAGGACCTCCTCTAAAAGGGCGTGGAGAATGTAGCCGACCCTTGGTCCCGGCTTGAGGCCGGCAATCTCCATAATTCGAGAGCCGTCAACCCGGAGCATCGAGACGGTGATGGGGTCGCGCATGGCCTCTTCGACCATGGAGTGGTACTTGCGGAGCCGATAAGGGCTCTCTTTGGGCCGGCCGGTGCCTATGCGGTCGGCCGCCCGGACATTCATAAGCTCCCAGATGTTTTCCTTCCCCACCTTGGCCACCAGACGGCGGACGGCGGAGAGAGTTATCTTCTCCGTGTCGGTAAAGAACATATGGGTAAGAACCAGCCGAGAGACCTTATCTATCACCTTGTTCTGGAACTTAAGACGCTCCAGAATCTTGACGGTCATCTTGGCTCCCAGGACGTCGTGGCCGTGAAAAGTCCAGTCCCCCTTTTCCTCCGACCAACGCCTGGCGGGCGGCTTGCCTATATCATGAAAGAGAGAAGCCAAACGGACCTCGAGGGAGTATCCCCTCTTGGCGCTATGTTCAACCGCTCTAATAAGGTGCTCAAAAACATCAAAGCTGTGGGCTTTGTTCTGCTCCACTCCGACCGCCTGGGAGAGCTCTGGGATAACGTGCTTAAGGACACCCAAGCTCTCGGCCATCCTAAACCCATCCCCCGGCCTATCGGACATAATAATCCTTACAAACTCGTCCCGGACCCTTTCCATGGCAATCTTTTTAATCACCGAGGCGTGTTTTTTTATGGCCTCGGCTGTTTCGGTCTCGAGCTTAAAACCAAGTTCGGCCGAGAGTCTTAGAGCCCGCAAGAGGCGTAGTCCATCCTCGGCGAAGCGCTCCTCCGGTTTCCCCACCGCCACAATTGTCCTTGAGGAAATGTCCTTTAATCCTTGATGATTGTCTATTACCTCAACATCACATTCTCCATCCTTCGTGTCCTTTATATCCATAGCGATGGCATTTATGCTAAAATCTCTCCTCTTTAGGTCATCCTCCAGGGTGCCTCCGAAAACCACTCTATCCGGCCTCCTGGAGTCGCTGTAGCCAATCTCCTTTCGGAATGGCGTCACCTCCACCACTTTTAAACTTTCCTCCGCCTCATCGTTGACCACCCCGACCGTCCCGTACTCGTTTTCGTAAAATGTTTTAGGAAAGACCTTGGCAATATCGTCCGGGGTGGCATCGGTGGTAATATCCCAGTCCTTTGGCCTAAGGCCAAGAATGAGGTCGCGGACACAGCCGCCTACAAGATAGGCCCTAAATCCGGCCCCCTTTAGACCTTCCGAGATGCCCGATACCTCCTTGGGAATAACAAAAACTCTCGGCTTTAGGGCATTCTTCATCTCTCAAATTGTACTTCAGCTTTGGAATTTCTGCTAATTTAGCGTAAAATTGGGTGCTGCGCCCGTAGCTCAACGGATAGAGCGCTTGGCTTCGGACCAAGAGGTTGTGGGTTCAAATCCTGCCGGGCGCGTTCTCTGCCAATTAAAGACTAAAATTTGGGTGATATAATTTTCAGATCGCGGGTATGGTTTAGTGGCAGAACGCTACCTTGCCAAGGTAGAAATTCGGGTTCGATTCCCGATACCCGCATAGTATCAGTAGCTCTTCATTAAAAAGACATTAACTAAAAAGTCCTTTTCCGTCGGAGATGAAAACGTTGAAAAATAAGGATTTTTTCCAAAAAGCTGTGGATAACTCTGGGGAATGTGTGTATTAAGGACGTCCGTTACATACCGTTTTTCAGTCACCTAGCTTTTATAAGAAATGTGTAAAGACGGGGGAAAATATAATAGAGGATATGTTGACGCATAGTTTCACATGAAACATTTAAGACATTTCAGATATATCTTTTCACAAGAAACATCTGGTAAGGAGTAGAGGTCAGTGCGAGAGTTAAAAGTATCAATGCAAAAGAAAAAAACAGAGATTGGGAGACTTGGAGAGGATATTGCCTGTAAGTTTCTCATGAAACATGGGTACTCAATAATGGATAGAAATTACAGGAAAAAGTGGGGTGAGATAGATATTGTGGCGGAAAGACATAACTTAACCTGTTTTGTGGAGGTAAAAAGTGTTTCAGGTGAAATAAACGATAGTAATGTTTCTTATGAAACTGATGGATACAGACCAGAGGATAATGTTCATTCATGGAAGCTCAAAAGGTTATCAAGAGCCATACAAACCTACATATTGGAGAAGAAGGTGGGTGGAGAGTGGGGCTTTGGAGTAATTACGGTCAAGATTGATTCTAATAGGAGAAGAGCGAGAGTGTCTTTTATAGACGATATTGTCCTTTAACTCGACTTGGCTCCGCCAAGGACGGTCCTTGGGGTTTTTTGCTGAAAAAGAAAACCCCGCCCTCATGGAGGACGGGGAAGTGTTTAGCGTGAGCGTCTAACGAACGGACTCCCGTTTTTGCGGCTAAGAACCACAAAGCCATCTCTTTCGTACTGGATTTTGGCCACCAGTTTATTGCCCTCGCGGCTGATGAAAATGGCCTTTCTGGGAGGTCGGCCGGGTCGCAGAACCTTGATAGCAGAATCAGCGTCAATAATCGGTATATCCTCGACCGACTCAACCCGTCCAGAGACAGGGATAGACGCGGGCGCGATTCTTTCCTCTTCAACTAAAAACCTCTTGACTGGCGACCTAGGACCTAATCCAACCCTCCCGCCAAAAAGCGAGGCGAGAGGAGATAAACATGTTCTAATCAGTCTGTTCATGGAAATCCTTTCTCTTTTTCAAACACCTAATTTGACCGTCTAAAATTAGATTTATCACAGTGAAGACTATTTGTCAAACAAGCCGGCTGTTGATATGATAACTGCAAAACAATCTCCCGTGCCGCGGCATGAAGGCAGCCCTAAACCTAAAGTTAAAGTGGAGTACGGCCTACTTCAGGCTAAATTACACGGATAAAGTTTTAACATCGGGGCATGGTGTAACGGCTAACATACTCGCTTTGGGAGCGAGCGACTCTGGGTTCGAATCCCAGTGCCCCGACCAAGTTAGACATTGAGAGTTTTCGGAAGAAGGTACGCGCTCGCTTCGCTCGCGCGCTGGGGGGATTATATTCTGATTTTCCGCCACAATCCGCCAAACGCCCGACCAATCCCAACCGACTTGTTTGGCAAGCAGGCGGCGGTTCGTTCCAATTTTTTCCACCAACGATTTGATTTCATCAAATTCGTTAGTCGAAGCCAGTTTTTCAGCGTGGTGAGCGGTTAAAATCCATTCGCGCAAAGGTT
>JACOZD010000020.1 GCA_016181525.1 Candidatus Tayloriibacteriota bacterium
ATCAGTGCGCATCTCGCTTGGCCGAGAGACCGGCAAGGCCAAGCTTGAGAAATTTGTTCGCGTTCTCCAAGGTCTCATTCAAAATTCCCCATGAAGCCCTTTGCATTTAGCGAAGGTTATATATAATGTAATGATAAGTGTAATTATTATATAGCCAAAGTCGTTCGCGACTTCTAACCGGATGGAGGAGCTGACTAAAACCCAGATTATACTTGTGACGCTTCTTGTGAGTTTTATTACCTCCATTGCCACCGGCATTGTTACCGTCTCGCTTATGGACCAGGCGCCGCCTAGCGTGACCGAGACCATTCACCGGGTGGTGGAGAGGACGGTCGAGAGGGTGGTGCCGGAGAATCTGCCGGCCGGCTCGGGCGCGGCGGTCATTAAGGAGACCATCGTGGTCAAAGAGAGCGACTCCGCTCCCGATGCTATCCGCAAAGCCGCGCCCGGAGTGGCGCGAGTCAAAGGCACTGACGTCCTCGGCGACCCGATGACTTTTCGCTCCCTGGGTCTCATCCTCCGCTCCGACGGCCTAATGGCCGCAGACCGGGCGGCGGTGCCGGAAGATGCCGACTATGCCATGGAACTGGACGGTTCTCTTATTCCTCTCTCCATCGCGGCTCGCAACGACAAACTTGGCTTGGTTCTCCTCCTGCCTGTTCAAAGCTCTGGAGAGTCAAAGATTTTTGCTGTCTCACCTCTGGCTTCGGCTGCCCCAGTTTTGGGCCAAACCGTCATCGTCTTCGCCGGCCGGGAGACAAACTCGGTGGCTACGGGTATCATCTCCGGTCTCCTCGAGGCGCCGGTCGAAGTCAGGAACGCCGCCACCAGTTCCCCGGCCGGCGAAAAGGCAGCGGTGGTTATCCGCACCGATTTTGACAACAAAGATGTCTTGCCCGGGTCGGTCCTCATCAATCTCTCCGGCGAGGTCGTGGGTGTGCGTCTCAAACACTTTGACTCCTTCGACAAAAATGAGTTCGTCCCCATCGCCAAAATCGTCTCGCTCCTCAAAGAGTCGCCGATTAATTTGACACCTCGCCGTTAAACCTGTTACCATTAAGCTGAAAACATGCCGCCTTTCCAACATTTTACAACCAAAGCCAAGGAGGGCATCCGCAAGGCCCACGAGCTTGCCATCGAGCGCGGTCAGAACCATGTCAATCCTCTTCATCTCCTGGCCGCTTTGATTCTCCAGGAGGAGAGCATGGTCACCTCCATTCTCGACAAGCTAGAGATAGACACTATTCTTATGACTGACTCTATCCTCGAGGCCATCGAGGCGCCCGAGTCGGCCACCGTCCTCTCGCCCTCTTACCAGATCTATCTCACGCCGGAGCTGGCCCAGGCCATCGAGAACTCCACCCGCATCGCTCAATCTCTCAAGGACGAGTTTGTCTCGACGGAGCACCTCTTTATCGCCCTTTTTGACGTGCCGGGCAGCGCCCGCGAGATTTTGGCGCGCTTTCGAATCGAAAAGGTTCAAGTTCTCCGAGTTCTCGAGGAGCTTCGCGCCGGTCGGGTAACCGATGTCGGTCAGCCGAAAAAATTTAAATCTCTGACCAAGTATACCCGCTCGCTGACCCGTTTGGCGGCCGAGAACAAGCTTGACCCGGTCATCGGCCGCGACGACGAGATTTCCCGCGTCATCCAAATCTTGGCCCGCCGCACCAAAAACAATCCCATCCTCATCGGCGAGGCCGGGGTGGGCAAGACCGCCATCGCCGAAGGGCTGGCCATCCGCATGGCCGCGGGTGATGTGGCGGAGTCTCTGCGCGACAAAGAGCTGGTTTCGCTGGACCTCGGCCTTCTCATCGCCGGCACCAAATATCGCGGCGAGTTTGAGGAGCGGCTCAAGAATATTATGAAGGAGATCGAGCGTTCCGAGGGCAAAGTCATTCTGTTCATTGACGAGATTCACACCATCGTCGGGGCCGGCGCGGCCGAGGGCTCGATGGATGCTTCGAATATGCTGAAACCCGCCTTGGCCCGAGGCGAGTTGCGGGCTATCGGCGCCACCACTCTCAAGGAGTATCAGCGTCACATCGAGAAGGATCCCGCTTTGACGCGCCGCTTCCAGCCCGTCTACGTTAACGAACCTTCTATTGACGACGCCGTGGCCATTCTCCGGGGTCTCAAGGAGAAGTACGAACTTTACCACGGGGTGCGCATCACCGATGACTCGATACTGGCGGCCGTCAATCTCTCCAGCCGCTACATTACCGACCGCTTTCTGCCGGACAAGGCCGTTGACCTTATCGACGAGGCGGCCTCGATGCTCAAAATCTCGCTTGAGAACAAACCGGCCGAGCTTGAGGAGACCCACCGCAAAGTGATGCGCTTGGAGATTGAGAAGGAGGCCTTGAAGAAAGAGGCCGAGACCTCCAAGACGGCTAAAAGCCGCATCAAGAAAATCGAGAAAGAAATCGCTGACCTCAAAGAAACCACCTCCGAACTGGAGCTTAAGTGGAAAAACGAAAAGGAGATTCTTTCCCAGATTAAGGTTATCAAGAAGGAGCTGGAGTCCTTTCGTCTGGAGGCCGAGGCGGCTGTCTCGCGCGCCGATTTGGCCAAGGCGGCCGAGATTCGATATGGTCGGATTCCGGAGCTGGAGAAGGACTTGGAGAACAAACTGAAGCGCCTGAAGAAAATGCAAAGTTCGCGCCGGATTCTGCGCGAGGAGATTATCGAGAACGACATTGCCGACGTGGTCTCGCGCTGGACGGGAGTGCCGGTGTCCCGGATGCTCGAGGCCGAGACCGCCAAGCTCATGCGCATAGAGGAGGAGCTCAAGAAACGGATTATCGGCCAGGCCGAGGCGGTGGCCAAGATTGCCGACACTGTCAAGCGCTCGCGAGCCGGCATCGGCGACCCCAATCGGCCCATTGGTTCATTTATATTCTTAGGTCCGACCGGGGTGGGCAAAACGGAATTAACCCGCGCCTTGGCCGAGTTTATGTTCGACGACGAGAAAGCGCTCCTGCGGCTCGACATGTCGGAGTTTATGGAGAAACACTCTGTTTCCAAGATTATCGGAGCGCCGCCCGGCTATGTTGGCCACGATGATAGTACCGCCTTCACCGAGACCGTCCGCCATCGCCCCTACTCCGTTATTCTTTTCGACGAGATTGAGAAGGCTCATCCGGAGGTTTTTAACGTTCTCCTTCAGATTCTCGACAACGGCCGGCTGACCGATGCCAAAGGCCGGGTGGTTAATTTCAAGAACGCCATTATCATCATGACCTCGAACATCGGCGCCCAGTTCATCGATAAGATGGAGAAAATCGGCTTCACCACTTCGTCCTCTACCAAACATGACTACGAGGAGGCTAAAGGCAAGGTTCAGGCCGCCCTTAAGAACTACTTCAATCCCGAATTTTTGAACCGCGTTGACGATATCATCATCTTTAACATCCTCTCACCCGAGGCCGTGAGGCAGATTGTTGAGATTCAGATGGCCCAGATTAAAGAGCGTTTGGTGGGCAAGGAAATCAGGTTGGAGATTACTCCGGCGGTCATCGAGCTTTTGGCCAAGGAGGGTTATGACCCGCACTACGGCGCTAGGCCTCTGAAGCGGGTCATTCAAAACAAGATTCTCACTCCCATCGCCAATCTCATGATTTCGAACGGAGTAATGAAGGGCGGCTCAATTGCCGTTGACGTCAAAGGAGGCATACTCGACTTTGACGTCAAGAAGGGTCGGAAGGGCAGTATCCTGACGCAGGAAGTGGAGGAGATGACGGCGGTATCCTGAACTAGATTTAAGTTGTAAGATTCAAACTGCAAGAAGTTGCATCAAGCGGCCGAGCTTTGTATTCTTAGGTTCGCGTTCTTCGCGTAGGTGGCGGAGTGGTCAATCGCAGCAGACTGTAAATCTGCCGGCTTTATGCCTACGGGGGTTCGAATCCCTCCCTACGCAAAATAAATCCCGAGAGGGATTTATGAGGAAATATAATAAATGCCGCCGCATTTCTTGAATTTCCGTCATTCGGTTATCGCGAAAATAAATTTTCGCATAACCTCACTAGGAAATATAAAAGCCCCCGGTGAGCTAGACCGGGGGTTGTCGCTTTATGCATATGCTTGGAGACATGAGCGACAATGTGATGTTCTACCCTGAACCTCCTCTGCCGCCATTATAATATATCTCCTTACTGTCAATCAACACTTGTACAGTTACCTATATGAGGTGACACTTCTGATAGATTGGGGTGACAAAGGGTAATTATCACACATATATGGCTAACACAAAGCAACCGGCGGCATACCCGCTGAATGTCAGGCGGAAAAAGTTGAAATTTCCTCCGGTTTCCTCTGGTGGTAATGGTAATGGTAAAATAAGCTGCGATCGCAGCTTATTTTACCAAAAGAAAAACCCCGGGGGCGAATCATGGAACACCCTTAGAGAGTATCTGTATTTTTACAACTCCGAACGGATACACCTCGGTAAGTATTCACAGGGACTCACCCCAGAAGAAAAGCGGCAGCAGTGGCTGTCCACAGTGTCACCCTTGAAGGGTAACTAAAGGCCGCGCCCGCTCTTGTCCGACGGTCCGTCTTTTGTTATCTTTGCTGTAGAGGTGGCGAATGAAGATTGTAAAACCGATTCTGGTTGTTCTTTTAATCTCGGCGATGTTTCCTCTTTTTGCTTTTTTAGTATCGGATTTTATCCGCCCCGGGAGTGCCACGATAGAACAGGCGCTCACCCTAGCTAAACTCTCTTTCCTCTGCGCTTTAGGATGGTGGCTCGAGTTCAAGTGGGGTGTGTTAAGGGCTCCGCTTAAAAGCAAAAACTGGACTTTGGTGGTATTCGCTTCGGCCGTGCTTTGGACTCTGGTTTTCATCATTGAGACGGCGGCGGCGGTCTGGAGGACTAAGGTGGTGTTTGGTCATGACCTGTAAATAAATTCAAGCCCCGACGCATCTCGGGGCTTTTTGTTGTATGCTTTGTTGATGAGTAAAAAAGAATTTTGCGTCTCAAAGCCGGGCTTTGACTCGGGCTCTTTTTGGATATACTAGCCGCATGCAAAAGGAGAGGCAGAACGGGTTGCGGACATGGATAGAGGTGAGCAAAGATAGACTCCGAGGCAATTACCGACTCTTTCGCTCCCTCGTCCCCAGGGAGTCCAAGCTCATGGCCGTGGTTAAGTCCAACGCCTACGGTCATGGCCTGGTTGATTTCTCGAAAGCGGCGGCGCGGCTCGGCGCCGACTGGCTCGGAGTGGACTCGGTTGTAGAGGGTCTCGCTCTCCGGAAGGAAGGCGTTAGAATTCCTATTCTCGTCATGGGCTACACTTTGCCGGAGATGCTGCCGGCGGCCAGGCGGGCCAATATCGTCATCACCGTTTCCAGTTTCGAAGCCCTGCGGGAGGCGGCCCGGGGCCCGAAGGGATTGCGGATTCATCTGAAAATTGACAGCGGCATGCACCGGCAGGGCTTTCTCCTCTCGGACCTGGGGCGAGTTCGGAGGGAACTTAAAAAACTCAAAGGCCGCCTCGCTCTCGAGGGCCTCTACACTCACTTTGCCGCCGCCAAGAACCCCGCCTTCCCGGACTACACCCGCCGCCAGCTCGAAGTTTTCGGAGAGTGGCGGGCGGTTTTAGCTCGCGACCGCCACCTACTGCTTCATCACGCCGCCGCCACCGGCGCCGCGCTCCTCTTTCCCGAGACCCACCTCGACATGGTGCGCATCGGCGCCGGTTTTTACGGCCTCTGGCCCTCGCCGGAGACCCGCGCCGCCCTCGAGGAGAGAATAAAACTCCGCCCCATTCTCTCGTGGAAAACGACCATCGCCGAGCTCAAAGAGGTCGAGGGCGGCGCGGCCGTGGGCTACGACCTCACCGAGAGACTCCGCCGCTCTTCGAAGCTGGCTGTTGTGCCGGTGGGTTATTGGCACGGCCTGCCGCGTTCTCTCTCGAGTGTCGGTTACATGTCGGTTAGGGGCAAAAGAGCCAGAATCGTCAGCCGAATCTCTATGGGTATGACCATCCTCGATGTTACGAACATTGCCGGGGTTAGGGTGGGGGACGAGGTAGTCGTTCTGGGCAATGACGGCAAAACCGACCCCTCGGCCGACGAACTGGCTCGTCTGGCCGATACCATTCCCTATGAAATCGTTGCCCGCATTAATCCACTCATCAAAAAGTTTTATATCTAAAACTAAAAAACTGCCGTCTTCTAACCAATAGCTTGGAAACACTCTGTTAATAATTGAACGGACGAACGAAGCGAAATTCCCATGTGCAATCTCGTCATGTTGTAGTATCGCGAATATGTTTCTAAACCGCAATTAATGACGGAAACTTCTGTATCAATCTTGTCTAGACATTCTTCCTGAAGCGTCCGGTTGAATCGCTCAATGTGTGCATTGTCGTTTGGCTTGCCGACTCTCGTGTAGCGGTGGCTTTTTTCTATCCGTTCCACAAACCATGCACCAAATTCTGGTCCATGATCTGATTGGAGCATGGCAAAATGGAAACCCGCTCTTTTCTGCGCTTCCTGTACAAACTCAAGCATGCGGGCGGCGTTCATTCGTTCGTATGCTCTCGCGTATGCCCACCGAGAATACACATCAAGCAATACAAAAACATAGATTCGTTTCTTCTCGCTCACCATGAGATGGATGGTGTCAATTTGCACCAAATCACCTGGTTTCAATGGATACGGACGCGCTTGGTGCGGATGGTACCGTTTCCATGGGCTTCGCTTCTTCATGAGTCCATGGCGGTCAATCGTTCTTCTGACTGAATTGAGCGATACCTCAATTCCTTGATTCAGAAGCTCTTGATGTACGACCTCACTCGTTCTGCCGTACTCAAGGCGAATCTCAATAATCTTTTTCACAATCTCTGACGCAAGTTGTTTCGGATGATGTTTGGGTCTTGACGATATGGTTGGTATTGCATGAAATCCGTAGATTTTTGCTTTCTGTACCCACTTTGAGATGGTTCCCGGACTCACACCGATATACCGTGATACCTTCCGAACGCCCCAACCCCGACGAACGAGATCTGCCGCATCTCTGCGAACTCTCGGCAGATATGGATTTTTTGTGTATGCCATAATTCCCATAGTTTAAGCCACTTTTGGGCCATGAGATGTTTCCAAGGTATTGGGATATTACG
>JACOZD010000013.1:0-5942 GCA_016181525.1 Candidatus Tayloriibacteriota bacterium
GACGGTGATGGAGGGTTGGTGGGTAATCCCGCCTCCGGCCGGCAAGGCCACTTTGCTGTAAGTGTTGTCGGTGTAATAGATATAGAGCGTGCCGCCCTGAAAAGGTTCGGACTCGCGCTGGCCGAAGAGTTTGAAGGGGTGTTCCTTACCAGCGGAATAAGTTCCCAGGATGTCGCCGTAAGCTTTGATAATCTGGCTGCTGTTGTAATCAACCACAATCGGATAAATACCGCCGGCCCTCCAGGTTGACCAAATCTCGTTGCCGACGTTAGTGTGGAGGATATCCAGGCCTTTGATGGTCTTTTCACCGGAAGAAATCTTCAAGGTCAGAGTCCAGTTCCAGTCGGCCAGATTGCCCGTGCCGCCGGCACCGGACCTAAAAGCGTCCGTCGGCCAGCCGCGCCCGGCTCGGTCAACGGAACTCCCTAACGTCCAACCAGCCGCGCTCACGTTGTCGGCGGGAGTTTTACCTTTGATATCCGGCTCATGCAGAGGATAAGGATAAATCGGCTTGGGCGGAACAGGGACAGGAATCACAGGGACAGGAATCGGGAAGGGTTCGACGGGGGTGATAGGAACCGGCTTGGGAGGGATGGGTGTGGGGATACCGCGCTTGCAGCCGTAAAGGGCATTGAGCTTGGAGCGGGTGGCTGGCCCGACAAAGCCGGTGCCGTATTGGAGATTGTAGGGCTTCAAAACCTCGCCGGCGTACTTCTGCTGAAAACCGGAGACCGCCGCGGCTGTCTCCTCGCTGAAGATTCCCTGCGCATCCGGCACCTCGAATCCCTCAAGTTTTAAAATCCGGTGGAGGTGCGGAATATCTTCTCCTCTGTCTCCCCAACGCAGGTTTCTGTCAAAAATATGGCAGTAACGTTTGGAGGGGAGGGGGTTTTCTCTCTCCTTAGCCACCGCCCTAGCCTGCTCAACTTTGTCCGGCGAAATCACGCCAGCGGCAATCAAGAGCTCGATAAAGTCAGAGAGCGAGATATTCTGGGCCGAAGCTGCTGGGGCAACCGCCAGAGCGCCGGCCAAAACCAGCGAAATTAAAAGTTTTTTCATGAACTTTGATTAAGAGTTGTAATGATAACATTCTCCCACGAACCGTCAAAAAAAAAATAAAAGTTATCCACACCCAGACAAGACGAGCGGGGCCAAAAAATCTTACTTCCTGGCCTCGATGACCTCCTCCGCCACGCCTGTGGGAACAATTTCGTAGTGGGAAAACTCCATGGAGGCGCTGCCGCGGCCCTCCGTGAGCGACCGAAGCTCGGTGGTGAACCCAAAGAGCTCCGAGAGCGGCACCTTGGCATGGACTGCCTTGTTCATACCCTTCTCATCCACGTCCTCGATCTGACCGCGCTTGCCGGAGAGCGAGCCGGTGATGTCACCCAAAAATCTCTCCGGCGCCACCACCTCGAGCTTCATAATGGGCTCGAGAAGCACGGGCTTGGCTCGTTTGGCCGCTTCCTGAAAGGCCTGGGAAGCGGCGATTTTGTAGGCAATCTCGGAGGAGTCCACCTCGTGGTAGGAGCCGAAGACGAGTTCGCAGGAGACATTGACCATGGGGTAGCCGGCGATAATTCCTCTCTCCATGGCCTCACGCACTCCCTTCTCCACCGCCGGAATAAATTCCTGCGGAATGACTCCGCCCTTGACGGAGTCGATAAACTCGAAGTTCTCGTAACGCTTGACGTTTTTGGGGATTTTCTTGCCCGGCTTCCGCTCTGTTAAGGGCCGCAGGGTAATCCTGACATGCCCGTACTGACCGTGACCTCCGGTCTGTTTAATATATTTTCCCTCGGCCTCGGCCTCGCCGGTAACAGTCTCCTTGTAAGCCACCTGCGGCTCGCCCACGGCGGTCTCGACGCCGAACTCCCGTTTCATTCGCTCGACCATAATTTCCAGATGAAGTTCGCCCATGCCGGAGATGATGGTCTCGCCCGTCTCGGCGTTGGTGGAAATTTTGAAGGTCGGGTCTTCGTCCGAGAGCTTCTTCAAAGCCAAACCCATCTTCTCCTGGTCGGCCTTGGTCTTGGGCTCGATGCGCAAGGATACCACCGGGTCAATCAGCTTGATAGGCTCGAGCACTATGGGATTTTTCTCGTCGCAGAGAGTGTCCGAAGTTTTAACTCCTCTAAGCCCCACGGCGGCGGCAATCTCGCCGGCAAAGACTTTCTTTATCTCCTCGCGCTTGTCGGCCTGGAGCCGGACAATGCGGGAGAGACGCTCCCGCTCTCCCGTCGTTGAGTTGTAGACGTAACTGCCCGCCTCGGCCGCGCCGGAATAAACTCTAAAGAAAGTGAGCTGGCCCACGAAGGGGTCGGACTGGAGTTTGAAGGCCAAAGCGGAGAAGGGTTCATCATCTGATGCCTGCCGTACCGCTTCTTCGCCGCTTCTCGGGTCAACACCCTTAGCCGGAGGAATATCCAAAGGAGAAGGCAGATAATCAACCACCGCGTCGAGAATCAGCTGAACACCTTTGTTTTTTAAAGCTGAACCCGTAAAGACAGGGAAGAGTTTGTTCTGAACGGTGGCCCTGCGGACAGCGCGTTTTAAGTCCTCGATGGCGATTTCTCTGCCATCCAGAAAGTCGGCCGTCAGTTTATCATCAAACTCCGCTACCCTTTCCACGAGCTCCGCTCGCCTCCCTTTGGCCTCCTCCAAAAACTCGGCCGGAACCTCGCCCCGCACCACTCTCTCCCCCTTCTCGCCCTCAAAGTAGTAGGCCTTCATAGTCAAGAGGTCAATCACACCCCTAAAGCGCTCCTCAAGGCCAATGGGAATCTGCATTCTGACCGCGGCTTTGGAGAGCCGCTCCAAAATGGACTTATAGGAGTTCTCGAAGGAGGCTCCCATCCGGTCCAGTTTGTTGATGAAGCAGATGCGGGGCACTCGGCCGTCGTCCGCATAACGCCAGTTGGTTTCGGACTGCGGCTCCACTCCGGCCACCCCGTCAAAAACCACCACCGCCCCGTCGAGAACGCGAAGGGAGCGCTTGACCTCGATGGTAAAGTCGATGTGCCCGGGCGTGTCGATGATATTGAAACGATGCTTGCCCGAAGAATCGCCAGGCGGCATATAGGTCGGATTCCAAAAACAGGTGATAGCGGCGGCGGTGATGGTGATGCCCCGCTCCCGCTCCTGCTCCATCCAGTCGGTTACGGTCTCCCCCTCGTGGACCTCGCCTATTTTGTGAATCATGCCCGTGTAAAAAAGCACCCGCTCGGAGGTGGTGGTCTTGCCGGCGTCAATATGGGCAATAATGCCAAAATTCCTGACACGCTCTAAAGGATAATCGCGCTGCATTTATATTTAAGATTTAAGTCTACCAGGCAAAGTGGGCGAAGGCCTTGTTGGCCTCGGCCATCTTGTGGGTGTTTTCACGTTTCCTGACCGCCTCACCCTCGTTTTTGGCGGCGGCCATAATCTCCTCGGCCAGCTTCTCCGCCATCGGTTTGCCTTTCTTCCCTCTGGCGGCCTCGATAATCCAGCGCAGGGAGAGTGAGAGCTGCCTCTCCGGCCGAACCTCCACCGGCACCTGATAGTTGGCGCCGCCCACTCTCCGACTTCTCACCTCCATGGAAGGCGTAACATTTTTTAAGGCCGTGTCGAAGAGCTCGAGAGGATTTTCTGTCTTGGCCTTTTCTTTGATGAGAGCAAAACTCTGGTAAACAAGACGGCGGGCGACCGTCTTTTTACCGCGACTCATAATGTAGTTCATCAGTTTGGTCACCTTGGCCGACTGATAAACCGGGTCGGGCGTTAAGGCCGGTTTCCTTTTGGTTTTTCTTCTCATTTCGGTTTTTTGGCGCCGTACTGGCTCCTGGCCTGCCTCCGGCCTTCGACCCCCGCGGCATCAAGCATTCCGCGCACAATTTGGTAGCGGACGCCGATATCTTTGACCTTGCCGCCCCGCAGCAAAACCACCGAGTGCTCTTGGAGAGCGTGACCGATGCCGGGGATGTAGGCGGTCACCTCCATGCCATTGGTGAGCCGCACTCGGGCAATCTTGCGGATGGCCGAGTTCGGTTTCTTGGGCGTCTTGGTGGTAACCTTGGTGCAGACCCCGCGCTTGAAGGGAGAGGGGAAGAAGGCCGGCCTATTTTGAAGCGCGTTGAAGGAGCGCCGCAGGGCTACGGCCTTGATTTTGGCCTGAACCTTCTTTCTCTTTCTTTTAACTAATTGATTGATGGTTGGCATTCTTAAACAGTTCTTAGCTTCAAAAGACTAAGACTAAGAATGTAACTTACTTGGGGAAAAAATCAAGAGCACCAGAGCTAGCGCAGAGCCAGAGGGAAGCCGGTCAGGGTCTCGAAAAGAAACGGGATGACCGGAAAGACCAATCGCCACAAGACGATGGCAAAGACAAAAACCATGATTAAACCGTAGCGCTCGCCAAACTCGAACCAAGGAGAGAAGCGTTCGGGGAGCGTCGCAAAGACTATCTTCGAGCCGTCCAAAGGCGGCACGGGAATTAGATTGAAAACGGCCAAGACGATGTTTATAACCACGATGGTGCTGCCGATGCCGACCAAGGCGGCCGAGGCAGCGCCGCCGACAACGAAGAATCGGAGGAGGAGGCCGAAGACGACGGCTAAAAGAATGTTTGTGGCCGGGCCGGCGGCCGAAACGAAAATTTCGCCTAGCCGGCGATGGCGAAAGTTGTAAGGGTTAATGGGTACCGGCTTGGCCCAACCGAGGATAAAGCCGGCTGGAGAAAGGGCTAGCAGCAGAGGCACGATGACCGAGCCAAACCAGTCGAGGTGGCGAACGGGGTTTAGAGACAGGCGGCCAGCGTAGTAGGCGGTCTTATCGCCCATCTTCAAAGCGGCGAAGCCGTGGGCAACCTCATGGGCGACCACGGACAAAATAAGAATCACCAGTGAAAAAATTAAATCTATGTCCATTTGCGCCAATTGCGAAACATGATAGCATACCGACCACTATGAAGGTTTGTCCCGTAACCAAAAGGAGATCAGTTGTCGGCGGCGGTTACTCCAACCGCACCCGCGCCACGAAGTATAATCCGACCGGCAAGGTCCGCAAACGACTCAACCTCCAGAAAAAGAAAATCTACATTCCGGAGCTCGGCCGCCGCCTCAAGCTCGAACTCTCCACCCGCGCCTTGAAAACTATCCAGAAAAAAGGAGCGTACAAGACGCTCAAGGAAGCCGGAATAATATAACTGCAAGTCAACCCCGCTCTCGCTATTTTTTTATCTCCAGACTGTGACCATCAGTTTTGATGATGATGGTGCCGAGCGAGTCGGTGCGGAGGACCTCAACTCCGAAACGGGAGAGAGTATCCAGAACTTCACCGTGAGGGTGGCCGTAGCGATTGTCTTTGCCTGAAGAGATAACAGCAAAGCGCGGAGCCACCGCGGCCACAAAGGCATCGGCCGTAGAAGTCTTGGAACCGTGGTGAGCGACTTTGAGAACCTCGCTTTTAAGGCCGGCGGGTGAGGCGGCGGCCAGAAAGTTCTCAATCTTCTTCGGCGCGTCACCGGGAAAAAGAAAGTCAACCTCGCCGTAAGAAAGTCGAGCCACAATCGAGCCGTCATTGGGACTCAAGCCGGAGACGTCTCGGTCGGGGAAAAGGATGCGCAAAACCGCTCCTCCGCCGAGATTAACCTCCATTCCCCTTCTGGCCAAACGCCTCTCCGCTCCCTCGGCCAAGGCGGCGCGGCTGAA
The DNA here is from genome assembly GCA_016181525.1 of Candidatus Tayloriibacteriota bacterium. Taxonomy (GTDB): domain Bacteria; phylum Patescibacteriota; class Minisyncoccia; order Phycocordibacterales; family JACOZD01; genus JACOZD01. The sequence continues at coordinate 5,691 of JACOZD010000013.1, forward strand.
AACTCTGTAAACCTCGGTATCCGGCTCGGTACCCGGCAGAAGGACAACCCCAATCTTGTAATTCGAGAGCACATCTATAAAACCCGCCAAGTGGTCCTTGTCTGGATTGGAGACGAGGAGCATATCAACAGAGCGGTCATAGAAAGGCATAAGATGGCTAAGCTCGCGCAGAACCTTCCCATCCGGACCGCCGTCAATAATGACCTGGCTGCCGGTTGGAGACTCGATAAAAATGGCCTCACCCTGCCCCAC
>JACOZD010000013.1:5959-55005 GCA_016181525.1 Candidatus Tayloriibacteriota bacterium
CACATCAAGAAAGGCCACCGTCATCTCCCCTCCCCTCTCCTCGTTCAGCACCGCGTACCAGATAGAAAAGACAGCTAGGCAGAGAGTAGCCAGAATATAGAGCTTTAAATTTTCCCTCAAACGCCCCATTAATTAATGAATGAATGAATGATATAATAATCTTATGAAAAAGTTTGAAGAGCAAAAATTCAATATCCCGGAACTCAAAGGCATCTCTAAAAAGAATATCGAGGAGCATCTGAAACTCTACTCCGGCTACGTCAAGCACGCCAACTTGATTCTTGAAAAAATCGAGGAGTATTCGGCCGATTCGGAGAAGAATGCCTACGCTCTGGGAGAACTCCAGCGGCGTTTTAGTTTTGAGTTTGACGGCATGCGCAATCACGAGTGCTACTTCAGGAGTTTCGAAGGCGGTCCTCATCCCTTGGCTCATAAAAGCCCCCTGGCCAAAGTCATCGAGAGCGACTTTGGTTCATCTGACTCCTGGCTCGCCCGCTTCAAAACTTTGGCCCTCACTCGCGGCATCGGTTGGGCAATGCTCGCCTTCGACCCGGTGTCCAAGAGATTGATTCACGCTTGGGTGGACGAACAGCACCTCGGGCAGCTAAATGGAGCGCCGCTTGTCCTCGGCTTGGACATGTGGGAACACGCCTACGTGGCCGACTACCAGCCGAGCGGCAAGAAGCAGTACGCGGAAGACTTCTTCGCTAATCTCAATTGGAAAGTGATAGAGGAGAATTTCAAGCAAGCGGCTTCTTGAGCAAGATTCTCTCTATCTCACTCAATATTGTTCTTTCCTCCGCCTCTCTGGCGGCCAGTTTCTTCCGCCAGAGGGCCCGCAGAAAAATAAAGATGAGAGTGTAAACCACCGCCAAGACCGGGGCAGAGATGGTTGCCTCAACGGCGGCAAAAGGCAGAGAACCGAAGAAGTCAGAAACGGAGAGGATGTAAGACAAAAGCCAGTGAAGAGCGGCGAAAAAGGGCAAGGCCAGAAACTCGGAGACAAAAGCCAGGAGCGGAGCGGCAAAGGCCAAAAACATGGCGGCCGGCACGAACGGCAAAACCAAAACATTGGCCACGAGACCAAAGAGGGAGGCCTGCCCGGCGGTGTAGAGAAGGAGCGGCAAGACCATGAGCTGCACAGAGACGGTGGCCACGATAATTTCTCGGAAAAACAACCATCGAATTTTTTTGAATCCCCCCTCGAGGAGCGGGGCGAGCGCAATTAAGGCCAAAGTAGCCAAGAAACTCAACTGAAACGAGACATCAGACAAAAGAAGGCGCGGGTTAAAGAGGAGCATCGAGATTCCCGCCAGCGCCAAAGCTCTGCCGAGGGAGTATCTATGTCCGGCCGTCCTGGCCAGGAGCGCGATGGTGGCCATAATAGCGGCTCTAACAGCCGTGGCGCTCCCGCCAGAAAGAACAACAAAAAGGATAACCGCTCCGGCCGCGGCAGACCGGGAGAAAAAGGTCGGCAAGAAAAAGAGCGCTCTCATGACAAAGTAGGCCACAAGCATGATATTGTACCCGGAGAGAACAACGATGTGGATTAGACCCGAACGCCGAAACCCCCTTTCTGTTTTCTCACCGAGCGAGCCGCCGGCTCCGAGGACAAGACCGCCGGCGAGCGAGGCGTGCGGCTCGCCGAGCGACTCCCTAAGACGAGTGAGAAAGGCGCCCTTGAGCTCGAAAAGTTTCTCCTTGAGCGCCCCGCCCTTGCCTCGCTCTCGAGTAACAACCCTGGGTTCAAAGATTTGATAATGAATGCCGTCTTTCTCTAAATAGCGCCGATAGCCGCGCTCCCCGCCGGCGGGCGCCAGTTTCCCCTCAACGATAAGCACGTCTCCGTACTGGACGTCAGTATAGCGCGGCAGATACAGAAGAACTTTGGTCCGGAGAGAAAAGTCGCCGAGAGTCTCAACTTTCTGCACCTTGAGAACGGCGCGTTTGCCGCCCTCGGTAAACTCCGGCTCTTTGAGCACCTTGCCCGTGAGCTTGACTTCCTGTCTCAAAAAACCGTCGAGTGACCGAATATCGCTCCGGATAGTTTTCTCCATCCTTCCCGCTCCCAGACCGACAAAGACAAGATAGACGGCCAACGCCAAAACCAAACCGCTGCCTCGAAAACTGAATCTCCAAAGAAAATAAATGACCTCGCCGACCAAAACGAGGAGGAAGACGAAAGAGTAGCCGAAGGAAACGGCCGAGTAGAGAGAGGCGCCGGAGGCGAAGCCGGCCGCCGCCGACCAAAACAAAAAACTTTTCAAACTCCCCACGCTTTTTTTATTTTCTCAACATCCTCCGCCGTCTCTGCTCGTCTGTATTTGGCGCCCTTTTTACCTTTAACTCTCTTCTCACACTCTGCCCAGGTCCCGTGAGTCACGAAAACCCCGTCAGCCAAACTAAGATAAGCATACGCCTGACCGCCTCGGCGAGCTTTTCTGGCAACTTGAACGTCATTCTGCCCCAAGTCAAGAATATTGATGGAGTAACTTTCTGCCGGACCGGAGTAGAGAGAGAGCTTTTCTCCATCGGCAAAAGCGGCGGCAATCCGGTCGCAACGCTCATTGCCGGCGACACCGGCGTGTCCGCCGACATACTGCCAGTCAATCTCGAAATTCGCCGTCAGGACCAGAAGCTGCTCCCACAAATCTCGGTTCATCACTTCCTCTTTGGCGGCCGTCCGCCAGCCCTCTCTCCGCCAAGCCGGGAGCCACTTGGTGATGCCGTTTATGAGATACTTAGAATCCGCGTAAGCTGTCAGCTTTAAGCTGTTAGATTCAAGATTTAAGCTACTTAAATACTCTAAAGCTTTAATTGCGGCGGTTAATTCCATTCTGTTGTTTGTGGTATTTATTTCTCTCCCTCCTAATTCTGCAATTTTGATTTTTGATTTTTGATTTTTAAAATTTTTAAACTCGGCATTATCGCCTACGGCGATAATGCCGCCCCATCCTCCCGGCCCCGGGTTGCCCCTCGCCGCCCCGTCCGTAAAAATTATCACCTTCTCCAACCTCATATCTCCTCCCAAGGACCGTCCTTGGAAATAATCCAATCGTTTAAGTATGTTGTAAAGTCCTTCGGAGTATTAAAGTACGCCGGAAAAGCTTCTTTGTTCAAAATTTTTCTCTCCTGTCTCACACCCTCAGTATAATCCGAGTAACTTGAAAAAGGGTATTCCTCCAAAAGCCTTCGGGCGTTTGATAAATTACTTATACCCTCTTCCTTCCAATGCGGTTCAATCATTTTTATTGGATTTAGATGAATATAGCAAAACAGATATTTTAAATATTCGTCCTTATCGACATGAGATGATTTGAATCTACTTTCAAATAGAATCCCTGTTCGCTGGTACTTTTTGTTAAAATACATCGAGTATGCAGTAAGCAGTTTTTTCATGAATCTAGTGATACCACAGTCTTTCTTTTCGCGAATCAGAATATGAAAATGATTTGTCATAAGACAATAGCAACCTATATCGGCCAGAGATTCTCCGTGGTCAAATTCAAAAGTTATCCGCGCTGAGATTCCCTTAAAAATCAGTGGATTCTCTCCATTACATAAATAGAGTAACCTTACGAAACGATTATAGTCAGATCCATCAATGAAAATAGTTCTTTTGTCACTACCACGACTGTACAAATGATAATATTCGCCGGGGGCAAAAACCGTTTTTCGAATCATACTCTAAATTTACCATCCAAGGACCGTCCTTGGAAAGATTAAAATAAGATATCAACAATGCGCAAACGAAGACCGCCGGAACCGAAGGTGGATTTTTCCAGGGTACCGACGAGGTCGACAGTGCTTCGACCAAGCAGTTTCTCCTCCAGCTCGGGACTGTATTTGAAGAAACCAATGGCAGAAATTTTTTTGCCGCTCTCACCGGCCAGAACCAACTCCAGGTGATTTTTCTCTTTGCCGAAGCGCTTGATTTGGAGCGCTCTCGCACCCGAGATTAAAAATAGAGGCTTCGGGTTGCCCACGCCGAAAGGCGAGAACTTGCCAATGTGGCCATAAAGCTCCCCGTCAATATCCTCAACGCGAAAAACTTTATCAATCTCAAACTGCTCGGGGGCATTTGAGTCTGCTTGGCTGAATCTACTGTAAACCCTTTCCAGCTCCGCCTCAAGAACATGAACCCCTTCGTGTGAGATGGTAAAACCGCCGGAGAGGGCGTGACCGCCGAACTCGATAAAGACATCTTGGGTCGAGCGCATGATAGAAACCACATCCGCGCCAGCCGGAGCCCGGCACGAACCGCGCAGTATCTTGGCTCCGTCCCGACCCCAAAGAAAGACCGGTCTGCCTGTCTCGGCCACGAGCGAGTTGGCGGCCAAGCCGAGGAGCGACGGCCGCCAAGCGGGATTGCCAAGAACGATGACCTTCTTCCCTCTGGCGCCCCCTCTCTCGGAGACCACTTTTTTTATCTCCCGCGTCAGCGCCCCAACCGCGCCTTTTCGCTCATTATTTACTCGCTCCAACTCGTTTGAGAAATGCTCCGCCTCCTCTTCGCTCTCGGCCGAAAGGAGCTTGAAAGCATCCATGGAAACACCCATCCTCGAGGCGGCGTTGAGTCTCGGGGTGAGACTCCAAACCACATCGTCCTCGGTTATAAATTTCTGACGAATGTTAAGTCTCTCAAAAAGTTTCACCAGACCAAGCCGAGGCGACTTACGCAGGACCAAGAGCCCGTAGGCAGCCAAAATTCTGTTCTCGCCGAGAAGAGGCACCATGTCGGAGAGGGTGGCGATAGCCACCAGGTCAAGAAGCCACTTTTCCCAACCAACGGGAATAGAATTTAGGAGGTGAGGTTTAGGATGGAAGGAAGAATCGGCGGATATCTCGCGGAGGCGCCGGAGAGCGGCTTGAACGAGCTTCCAGGCCACAGCCGCCCCGCAAATATTCTTGTCGGGATAAGCGCAATCTTTCTGTCTCGGATTGATGATAGCCGAAGCGGCAGGCAGGACTTCGGCCGGCAGGTGATGGTCGGTGATGATGCACTCCATTCCAAGCTCCTTAGCCCGAGAAACCTCCTCGACGTCAGATATACCGCAGTCCACGGTGATAATCAGTCTGGCGCCTTCTTTAGCCAACTCCTCCAAGCCCTCGGCATTCAAGCCAAAACCCTGCTCGTGCCTCTCCGGGATGTAGTTGGAGAAGTTTTGGTAGCCGATTTTTTTGAAGAAATCATGAAGAATCACTCCGCCCGGGCCGCCGTCGGCGTCGTAGTCGCTCCAGACAGCGATGCGTTCGCCCGCTCGAAGAGCCCCGATGATTCTCTCTGTCGCCGGCTCCATTCCTTTGAGAAGAAAAGGGTCATGGAGCCGGCGGTAATCTGGGTTGAAAAACTCCTCCGCCTCGGTAACCGTCCGTAAATCTCGGGAGAGAAGGAGGTCTCTGACCAGTTCCGGATAAAGCTCGAACCCTTCAGGGCACTCTCCTGCCTTCGGGCGACTCTTATAGATTTTCATCTAAAATATTGTAGCATTACCTTATGGCAAAGAGAGACTGCATCTTCTGTAAAATAGTGGCCGGAGAGAGTTCGACTCACAAAGTTTACGAGGACAAGGACTTTTTGGCCTTTCTTGATATTCGGCCGCTCTCGCCGGGCCACACTTTGGTCATACCTAAGGAGCATTACCGATGGGTCTGGGATGTGCCGAAGGTCGGGAAATATTTCGAAGCGGTTCGGAAGCTTGCGCTGGCTTTAAAGAAAGCTTTCGGCACAGACTTCGTGCTGGCGAAGGTTGTGGGAGATGAGATTGAACACGCTCATATCTGGGTTTTTCCAACATCCGAAATCCCCGGCGACAAAAACGACCTGGCCGGCAATGCTGAAAAGATTAGAGAGGCCTTAGGATAAATGAAAATTCCTCTTAAGGGCTTCGATTCCCGGAAGGGTGCCTTTGGCGAGAAATTCTAACATCGCTCCGCCGCCGGTGGAGACAAATTTAAACCTCGGCAGGAGACCGAGTCTGGAGATGATGGCCACAGTATCCCCTCCGCCGACGACGGTCTCCGCTCCGCCGTAAGCGAGAACCGAGGCCAGTTTCTCGCTGCCGGCGCTGTCGCCATCCTCATAACTCCCCAGGGGGCCATTCCAGAGAATATAGAGTGTTCGTCTAACCTCCTCCTCGAGGAGCTTGAGCGTCTGCGGTCCGGCGTCAACGATTTCCTCGTTCCGGCCGACCTCGCTCGACCGTCGAACGGCCCGGCCGTTCTCCGTCCCCACCACCACGTCGACAGGCAAGATGATTTTCGGGCTTTCCAGAAGTCTTTTGCTAAGACCGCCGCTCGAGCAGGCGGAGCGGCCAATCTCCAACCCTTTGGCCTTAAAAAAGTCGTTGGCCAGAACTCCGCCCACGAAAATTTTGCCCGCTCGGTCCAGAAATTTTTCGGCGAGAGGAATCTTAGTGGCCGGCTTCCCCCCAGCGAAGATAAAAAGAGAAGCGGTGGGAGGATGGAAAGAACGGGAAAGTTCTTGTATCTCTTTCTCAAAGAGCGTTCCGGCGGCCGAGGGGAGAAATCGCGGCAAGCCGACAATGGAGGCGTGCGGACGATGGGAAACAGAAAAAGCGTCGTTAACATAAAACTCCCCGAGCTCGGAGAGTGATTCGGCAAACCGACGACTGCCCGCCGCCTCCCCGGCGTAGAGCCGCAGATTCTCGAAGAGCAAAAGCCCTCCCGGAGAGAGGTCGGTCAGGCGCCGCTTGGCCGAGAGAGCCAGGGCGTCACCCGCGAACCTGACCGGCACCTCGGGTGGGAAGGCGACGGTCACCGCCTCGAGCGAGTCCGTCTCGCGGCTCTCTATATGCGAGATAATGGCCGTCTTGGCCCCTATGTTGTGCAGGAGCTCCAAGGTCGGCAGGGCCTTCTCAATCCGAAAACTGTCCGCCACCTTTCCGTTCTCAAACGGCACATTAAGGTCGAGTCGGAGCACCACCCTCCGGCCAGAGAGATTAGGCAGGTCTCTCAAAGTTCTCAAAGCAAAAATCTCTTTGCCTAGGGCCATAAATTAAGAAACGTCGAGAATCGCTTGAATCTCGGCAAATTCCTCCATTCTCAAGCTCTCCCGTCCCACCAAAAATCCCCCTACCCCGGCCGCGAGCAGGGCGGCGGCATTCGGCGGCGCCACCGAGCCGCCGTAAAGGACGGTGGGAGTGTTAAGCGAGTTCTCTCCTTTCTTTTGGGCGCGCGTATAGAGGTCAGAGAGCACCCGGCGAGTGAAAATGACCATCTCGGTTACATCATCCGGCTTGGCCGCCTCGTCAGCCCTTTTGCCGATGGCGAAGACCGGCTCGTAAGCGATGACAACCTTGGCCGCCTCCCGAGCCGATAAACCCTGAAGACCTTTCTCGATTTGGTTTTTGACGAAAGAGAGATAAAGACCCTCGCCGTCTCTCGCCTCCTCACCGACGCAAAGAATCGGGGTGAGCGAGAACTCCAAGGCGGCGCGCAGTTTGATGTTCACCGTCTCGTCACTCTCGCCTTTTTTCCGTCTTTCGGAGTGGCCGATGATAAGATATTCGGCCCCGGCGTCCCGAATCATCTCCATGCTTATCTCTCCGGTATGATTGGTCCGGCCGGCGTCGTAAAAGGCGTTCTGGGCGCCGAGAGAAAGGTTGCCGTCCTCCGGCCGGAGCAACCTGCCGAGCGGCTGGAGAAAGATGGCCGGCGGGCAGATTACTGTCTCTACGTTCCTGACCTTAGCGCCGGCGCGCCTAACCGCCAAAAAAATCTCCCTGGCCTTCTCCAAACTCCCCGGATTCATCTTCCAATTAGCCACCAGCATTTTCTTTTTTTTCGACATATCCCTATTATATCTCCCCCCAGCTCCCGAACTTGTAGCCGCCGCCGGGGCCGCTGGTGAAGATAACGTTGGTCAAGCCCGTGGCGTAAACAACCTCGGTGGAGTTCTTAAGCGTCAGTTTGTAGCCGGACACCTCGCGCACGCTCGAGCTTTGCTCGAGCACAATTTCGCCGTGGCCGGCGTAAATTAAGGCATCACCGGTCGAGGACTGATTGGAGGTGATAGCGGGGACAGCGCCGCCGCTCTCGGCGCTCTTGTTTTGGGAGAGGACGAGGATGTAGGAGTTCTCCTCGCCGGAGCCCTCGAAGGCTGTGGAGTTTTGGACGCTTATCTTGCTGCCGTTTAACTGGTCGGAGGGCTTGTCGGCAATGATGGTCAAGGATTTCTGACCGACAGCGGGGTCAATTCTGATAGTGTTGTTGTTGCGGATGGTGATGTCGCCGAGGACCCAGACGTGGCCTTGGAGAGTGACGGTAACATTACCGCTTATCTCCAAATCACACTGAATCTTAACCGGCCCGAGGTTGCCCGAAGTGTTAATCTTGTGGAGATTATCCGGGCAGTTGGAGATAACCGTCGAGGTGGCCAGGTTCTCCCAAAAGGCCACCTTCTCGTCGGTGATGGAGAGAGAGGAGGTGGCCAGGTCGGGGCTATTTGGGAAGAGAACACCTCCGACGGTGGTGTTAGAGATAATCTCATAGTGGGCATCCTTATCAATGGTGGAATTCTTGATGGTGTGAGCGAAAGCGCTGCCGGTGGCGTGAACACCGTCAATAAGCCCGCCCGGCCCGGCCGAGACGATGTCGCCTTTGATGAGGTTGGAGTTGGCGCCGGTGACGGGGCCATTGGCAAAGGCGTTGCCTTTGATGCTTGAATTGTTCATCATTGAGAGTCCGCCGGTGTGGGCCTGAACGGCATAGAAAAAGGAGGCGCCGCCGGTGATGTCGAGCTTGAACTTGAGTTTGCGAATTGACTCTCTGACATCAGCCACGACCACCACCTCTTTGGCCTCGAAAAGCTCATTCAGGGAGATGGAGGCGGTGTTGCCGTCGAGAGTGAGAGTGTAAGAGTCCGGCACATCTTTGCCGTGCTTCAAGCGATAAACGGCATCCTCGGCCGCCGACTCGGCCAAGGCAAAACTCTGGCGCGATTCGAGAAAGAAACGAACGGCGGCCGTGTGACGCAGGACCGGGATAGCCACTGCCCCAATGACACCCGAGGCGATAAAAACAAAAAGAATGACGGTGATGAGAATGGCTTGCCCCTTATTTTTATTTTTCATAGGAGTTCTTAAGAATGGCGCCGGCATAAAACGTTTGGCTCTTGAAAGAATTGCCTTCCCCGCTCTCGAGGGTAAGTTCAACCCGGACAGCGTTGGATAAACCGCTGTCCAGGCGGTAAACGACAAAGTTCGCAACCGAGACACTCCCCGGGGTGAGAAAGCCGGCCGGCGCGCCATTCTTCTCCAAAGCCAAAGCCGAACCCTGAAGATAGAAATCAGTCGTGGTGGTGCCGACCGAGAGAGAGAGCCGGCCGGGGTGCGAGCCCAAGGTGCTGGAGGCAATGTTGACGCTCTTGGCCGAGTTAGCCTCGCGAATTAGACGTTCGAGCGCCGTCCCGGCCGAGCGCTCGATGCGGGCGGCCGAGCGCATCCTCGAATACGAACGGCCGATTAAAACCAGAATCTGGATGGTCAGGGCGAAGATAATGGTCAAGACCGCCACGTAAACAATCATCTCCGGCATTGAGTATCCTCTGTTGCGTTTATTTTCCATCATCTTAGTTGGCGAACAAATCGGCAACGTAAACCGAGGCCGAGCGGCTGGTGGTGGCCTGGCCAACTGACCAGGAGACGGTGACAGCCATTTTCTTAGTGCCGGCGTCAAGCGTACCGCTTGGGACGATGTTGTCTTCGCTGTCGCGGTAAACATCGCTGAAGCGAATCTGGCGCTCAAAAACGCCGTCAATATATTGATTGAGAGTGGAGATAGACCAGGCCGAACCATCGAAAGTCAGATAATAAGGCGTATTGGAAACTCTGCCGGCGATATTGCCGCTCCAGCCGCTGTCGCGCATAAACTTAACCGCCTCAATGGCCTCCTCGATGAGCAGAGTGGCCTGCATAGCCCGCGTCCCGCGGAGCGCGGCCGAGAGAAAGGCCCCGTAAGCGCCAAGGATGGCCAGAGTGGCCGTGAGGATGATGGCCGCCCCGACAACCACCTCCAGAGCTGAAAAACCTTTTTCGGTGTTTGATTTTTTCATGCTTATCACTCGATTAGACCGGTTCCATGAATGGTTACAGTCTCCGAGAGCGAGCCGGACGTTACCGTCACCGAGCCGCTCTCATTGGTCTCTCCAGTCAACCGCTTGAAGGTCACATCCAGCCCGCCGCCGGAGAGCGAAACGGCGGAAATCTCCACCCCGACTGGAAGATTGTAAACTTTGTTCGTGGTCGTGGCCGGGTCGTAATTTGCTCCTCTGAAGAGAGTAATGGTGGTGGTGGCCAGACGGACTCCGTACTGACTGTCGAACTTGGAGGCCAAGGTTTGCGTCCTAGCGTCGTTTAAGACGGCCGTCACAATCTCCCGCCCCCCCGCGACGCTCTGCCTGCCTTTGTAACTGACGAAGGTGGAGAAAGAAAAGGCGGCTAGGAGAGAGATGACGCCAATGACGATAAGCATTTCAATGAGGGTAAAGCCGCGCATGAATCAGATAAAGTTAACTAAAGAGTACATGGGCGCAATCATCGACACCGCAAAGAAACCGACAATGGCGCCGATAATCACCATAAGAATCGGCTCGATTGCCACCGACAGGTCCTTGGTTTTCTGGTCCACCTCCGTCTCGTAGTGAGTGGCGATGCCGGATAGGAGTTCTCCAAGTTTGCCCGTCTCCTCACCCACACTGACCATCTCGCCCACGAACGGCGGATAGAGATGCTCGTGGGCCAAGAAATACCGCGAAAGCGGGTCACCCCTCGCCACCACCTCGGCCGAACGCTCCATGACCTCCCGGTAAAAGGAGTTCTGGAGAACCTCGGCCGTCACCCCCGCGGCAAAAACCATATCTACTCCAGCCGAAAGCAGAGAGGAGAGCGTCCGGGCAGTCCGGGCGGAGTTGGCCTCTTTGGTCATCTCACCAATAATGGGCAAGTGAAGGAAAACAAACTCAAACAGTCTCTTGACCGCCGGCAGTCTCAAAGCAAAAGCGCCGCCGGCAATAAGAATAATCAATATCGAAAGCGACAAAATGAGATTGTCTTTGAGGAAAGAACTGGCGGCGATGATAATCCTGGTGTTAAGAGGCAGCGGCACTTTAAGCTCGTTGAAAGTGGCGGTCAGGGTCGGGACGACAAAAATAAGCATGAGAATGGCAATAATGATGATGACCGAAACGATAATGGCCGGGTAAATCATGGCCCCTCTGATTTTCTTGCGCAGAAGGTATATCGAGTGCATCTGGGTGGCGATGGAGGAGAGAGACTCTGCCAGCCGACCGCTCTCCTCGCCGGCTCTGACCATAGCCACAAAAAGCCGCGAGAACACTCTGGGCTCGGAGGCCAGGGTTTCCGAGAAGGGTTTACCGCTCCGGACCGCTTCAGAAAGTCGGCTCAAGACGCCTTTGAGTCTGCGCTTGCGCGCCTGCCGCTCCAGAACCGAGAGAGCCCTAGAGAGAGACAGACCGGCGCTAATCATCGAGCCAAGATTACGGGCCATGATAATTTTCTCGATGGTTTTGATGCGGCCGAAACCAGTCAAAAAACCGGCAATAAAGTTTTTTTCTTTGAACTCCTTGGCCTCGAGAGCGGTGTCGCCCCGAGCGCGGATTTCGCGATAGAGAGCGAATTTATCGGCCGCCTCGGCTACTCCCTCGTAAAGCTCTCGGCCGCCCCGCAGTGCTTTGTACTTAAAAGTGGTCATGGACTTACTCACTGGCCACGCGCAAAACTTCCTCAATGGTAGTGACGCCGGCGGCGGCCTTGAAAATACCGTCCTCAATCATGGTGAGCATGCCCTCCTTTCGAGCTTCGCTCTCAACGGCCTCGGTCGAGGCGGCCTTAAGAACCAGCTCTCGGATGGCCGGACTAACCATCAAAACCTCATGGATGCAGAGGCGTCCCGAGTAACCATCGCGAAACTCATCGGTCGGTCTGGGTTTCCAGAAAGGAATTTTATCCCAGCCGGCGCCCGGCGAGACGATACTCTCGCTCTTCAAAGCTCCGAGCACCCGCTCGAGATTGGCCCGTCGGCCAAGCGACCCCAGCTCGCTCTTGGACAAAAAATATTTTTCGCGGCTCTCGGTCAGCCGGCGCACCAGCCGCTGGCCGATAACGGCGTTTACGGTCGAGACCAAAAGAAAGGGTTCGACCTTCATGTCGAGGAGACGCGGCATGGCGCCGGAGGCCGAATTGGTGTGTAAAGTGGAAAGCACCAGATGGCCGGTTAAGGCGGCGTTGATGGCCAAGCCGGCCGTCTCGTTATCACGAATCTCACCGACCATGATGATGTCGGGGTCCTGCCGAACCAGCGAGCGCAGACCGTTCGCAAAGCTAAAGCCGATGTCGGGTTTGACCTGCGTTTGATTGACTCTGGGAATTTGGTATTCAATCGGGTCTTCAATGGTGGAGATGTTGATGTCTCGAGTGTTGAGAATATCAATCAGAGTGTAGAGGGTGGTGGTCTTGCCGGAGCCGGTGGGGCCGGTGGTGAGGAGCAGGCCAACCTTTTGTCTCACCGCCTGATGCAGATGCTCCATGGCCTCGCCGTGAAAGCCGATGCCCTCGAGACTGAAGCCCGAGGCCGCCTCGCGCAGGAGGCGCATGGCCACCTTCTCGCCGAAGTAAACCGGCAAAACAGAAACCCGGAAAGAAATTTTCTCTCCATTGATATCCATCTTAAAACGGCCGTCCTGGGGCAGGCGCTTTTCGTCGAGCTTCAAGTTGGAGAGGACCTTAATGCGAGCCACCATGGCCGGCGCCACCGTCTTCGGCAAAACCATAGCGTCATGGAGAATGCCGTCAATGCGGTAACGAACCAAAAGTTCGCTCTCTCCCGGCTCGATGTGAACATCCGAGGCGTTCTGGATAAGGGCATGCTTGAGAAGCGTGTCCACAATGCGCACCACCGGCAGCTCGTCCGAAAGCTTGGAGAGGTCACTAACCCTCTCTCCCCGCTCCTCGACCGCCGCCGCCTCGCGTTTGACAATGTCGCCGAACTCGGCCTTAAGACTCTTTTGATACTGCAAGAGCGCCGACTTGATGGACTCGCGGCTGGTCAGCCGCGGCAGAATTTTGAGGGCAACTTTCTTTTTGATAAAGTCAATCTGGCGCAGGTCGTCGGCGTCTAGCATGGCCACTTCAAGACCCTTATCGCTCCTTTTGTAGGCCACGATGTTCCAGGTTCTGGCCACCGGCTCGGGGATGAGGGAGAGGGTGTCAAAGTCAATGCGCACCCCGCGCAGGTCTACGAAGGGGATGCCTAAAATATAGGCCTGGATGCGTCTAAGGTCGTCCTCGGTAATCTTGCCCTGATTGACCAAAACCTCGCCCAAGTCTCCTTTGTTTTCTTTGGCCTCGCGCTCGGCCCGCTCGAGGTCATGGCCGGAGACCAGATTGGCGTCGGTAATAAAGGTTTTCAGCTGCTTCTCCTCGATAAACATGCACCATTAAGTATACTCCAACAAAAAAACTCACCCGATGTGGGTAAGTTTCCGAGCTCACAGTCGTTTTGAAAAAACTTGAGCCAAAGCGGCCGAATTCAACCCGTTGCTAAAAGAGATCCAGACACCGAACAAAGAAGCCCGACCTTACGCTGTTCGAAACACCAAGCCAATGGTACTTTCCCTGCGCGGTTTGACCGGGGTTAGCCGGGTCGAGAAAAAGTCTCTTCTCATGAGTACCCACGTCATCATCAACGTCGCCGACCATAAAGCAGATATGGTGCCAGCCGAGGTCAACCACGGTGGTGCTTATAACTACTTCAGGACCCAATGAAGGCAAAGTAGCCATGCATTTTTCACCCCCGCCCGAAAGGGCGATACAAACATCTTCACTGGACTTAATCTTGCCGCCGACATCCAACCTATTTCGCGGATTAGGGACGTTTATGCCGACTTGACCGACTCCGTCGGTGGCCAGGAAGGTGTTCGAAGTAACTTCCAGCTTGGTTGTCTTGGTTTTGCCACTGACCTCAAGCGGCACTTGAGGCGTCGCAGGATAAGACAAACCGACTCCAACATTGCCATACAAAACGCTCTGGCCTCCGACAGTGAGCGAGCCGAGGTCGAGTCCGCCGGCTTTGCTCTGGCTCTGCGAGCCGGTGTGCACTGGCGGGTTGCAGGCGGGATTTGATAACGGGCAACTCGGCGGGCCGCCAGGATGGCGGCTAGGATAATGATTTTTAGATTGTCAATTAAGAAACTCGGCTTCATATTTGGATAATTATAATTATAAACCAACTAGTACCAAACAATAACCCTGCCTTTTGCTCCGTTGCTGCCGCTCGAAACCAGAGAGCAGTCGGTCACCTTCTCACCTCCCGCCCCTCCTCCGCCGGGGACAGTCGCCCGACCCGCGCCAAGAGGCGCCCCGGCCCCGCCTTTGGGAGAGTCGCCTCCCGCCCCGCCTCTCGTTCCAATCTTTCCAGCTCCCCCATCACCTCCAGAAAAAAGAATTCCGCCCGCGCTGCCGACTCCCCCCGCCCCGCCCAGCCCGGCATCGTAGCTGCCTCCTCCAGCGCCTCCGGCGCCTCCAGTGGCAACTGCGTTCGAGGCGAAGCTCGAGCTCCCGCCGGCGGCGCCATTGCCGCCGGAACCCAGCGCACCCACTCCAACACCGCCAGCGCCTACAGAGACAGAGTACGAAGTTCCCGGGCTAACGGGAACAATATCGGCCGCATATCCGCCTCCTCCGCCCCCTCCGCCTGCCCCCCCATCCCCACCAGAGCAGTACTGGCCTCCGCCTCCGCCTCCTCCTCCCCAAACTTCGACAAAAATCTTTGTCACACCGGCTGGCGCTGTCCAAGATTGAGCGCCGACAGCCGTAAACATCTGAACACCATCAAATCGCACCCCCAAACCCCCTGTGGGCGCAAGCCAAGAAGCGGTGCCGCCAGCATTTGAGGTAAGGATGTAGCCATCCGCAGCGCCCTCGGTCATCTTAAATTTCGTGGTCACAATCTTGCCGGCGACCTCCAATTCCGACGCTGGACTCATAACACCTACCCCAACCTTGCCCGCGAAGTATGAACCTCCATTAACAATGAGCGAGCCGAGGTCGAGTCCGCCGGCTTTGCTCTGGCTCTGCGAGCCGGTGTGCACTGGCGGGTTGCAGGCGGGATTTGATAACGGGCAACTCGGCGATAACGGGCAACTCGGCGGCGTGCCAGTTGGGGGGTCGCTCCAGGCGCCGAGCGAGCCGATGCCGGCCGCCAGGATGGCGGCTAGGATAATAACCTTGGCGTTTTGCAAAATTGTTTCTTTGCTCATGTTTTCAAAATTTTTAAACTTTTGAAGTATTTTATATTTGTATCATTCGTCCAGATTCGCAATCACTCGTGTATTGGCGACGCGATTACTCTCTTAAACTATCCAAAAGCTTCAACCGCTCCTCTCTGGAGAGGGGATTGTTATTATTGTTCAACCGGTCAAGCATTCTATATGTTTGAGAGGGAGGCCGCGAAACACCCTCTTTCTTAAGCCGCTCCAGTATCTCAATCCGCTCGGCCTCGGAGAGCGGTCGGTTGACTACCGGCGATTCAGAAGAAGGTCTCGGCACAGTCAGAAGGAGAACCGTCAACCGCGTGATAATCTGGGCCTCGATGGCGATGACGGCAACCAGGAACCAAAAAAGGGGCCGATGGAGAGGGATTAGCGCTTTGCCTTTGTCGTAACTGGTTTTGGTTATGAGAGTCATATCAACAAATTTTAATATTTTCCGGGCGTCTCTGCTACTGCTCGATAAATATCGGCCGGTTGGAGATGCGCACCGCGCAGGAACCGCTCCCAAGAGGCGTGGAACCGGAAAAGACCTCAACATTGGCCGATTTTAATCCGATAGTTGAGTAAACCTTGACAAAAGGATTGCCCGAGCCGGTACCGGCAATATCAGTACCTGTCCAGCGGTAAGCGTATGGAGCGGACTCCGAAACCGGATTGCCGTCTATGGACAAGACCCTCCAGTAAACCGGCGAGCCGACCCTTTGGGCCGAGAGGGCCGGGCCGGTCGGAGAAGCGTGGGGCTGGCAGAAAACGGAATCGGGCGGCGGAGGCGGAGGAGGTGGGGGCGGCGAGGTGGAGTCTATTACTTTCACGCTAAAGGCGGTGGAGGAGACCGGCGGCGGATCGCCCGAAACCGAAACGGCGTAACTGCCGACCGGCACGCCGCTCTGGATGGTGACGGTTAAGACCGGCGAGGGAGAGCAGACGGCCGGATTGGAGCCGGAGTTAGGAGTGCAACTCTGATTTGCCCAGGTGTAGGAGAAGCCGGACTCCCCCGAGGCCGTGAGACGCACGGACTGCGCTGTGCCGCTTAGGAGCGCGACGGTTATGGTGTTTGAGCCGCTCAAGGTCGCGTTTTTGTTAATAGTAATCTCTGGATTCACTGCCTGGACGGTGTAAGCGAACCTCTCCGCCGGGCGGGCCGCCACGGCGTCAAAACTTAACCAACCCATATTCAACCCACCCCAGGCATACCCTCCAAACTGGCCCGTGACGCTGTCGTAAGTCACTTGATAAGTAGTGTTGTTATTAATATCGCTGCCCTTAAGACTGAACCAGCCGTCCCAGCCGCCGGCCGCGGCGTCGGTCGCCGAGACGCAATCTCTCTGTATGGTGGCCCCGCAAGCCCTAGCCCAGCCCTCAAAGCCGTTGCCGGCGCTAGTCTGTCTGGCGTTTGCTGATACCGTGCCCGCGCCAAGAGGAAAGCCGGAAAGCCCTCCGAACTTTATCCAACCAAGACTCCCCGACCAGGCCAAACCGTCAAGCTCGCCGCCGGATTTCAAAATGACCTTGTAGTTTGGGTCGCAGATATTGCGGTCGGCGCAGTTGACGCTTATCCAGCCGCTATTACCTGACCAAAGCCAGCCCGAAAGCTCCACGTCGCTTTGAGCGCTGGTATCTTGGACGCTCAAAAAAACAAAAGCCGCCGCCGTTACCAAAAAGGCCAGCCAAACTCGAGCGGCACGAGAAAAGCGCATGCAGAAATTTTATCACGCCAATATAAGGTCGGCTGTTGATAACTTTTTATAATTTGCTAAGATAGAATCATAAGTTCGCCCCGGGCGGGCTTTTTTAATAAAATATCAATCATGAGCTTTGACTTAAAAGTTATAAACTCGGTTTTGGAGCAATTAGAAGAGGAGCGCGGCATCCCCCGCGACAAAGCCCTCGAGGCCATCGAGATGGCCCTGGCCACCGCCTACAAAAAGGAATACGGCAAGCGAGGACAAATAATCAGGGCCAAGTTCGACCCCGAGAGCGGAGCCGCCTCCTTTTTTCAAGTAAAGATTGTGGCGGACGAGTCAACCGTAACCTTCGACGAAGGCGCGGATAGTGAGGCGGCGGCACCCGGGCTAGAGGGGGCGGAGAAGGTCCGGTTCAACCCCGAGCATCACATTCTTCTCGACGATGCCAAGAAAATAAAAAAGGATGCCGTCCTCGGCGAAGAAATAATCTTTCCTTTGGAGACCAAGTCCGACTACGGCCGGATTGCCGCCCAGACGGCCAAACAAGTGATAATCCAGAAAATCCGCGAGGCCGAAAAAATCTCCGTCCTCGGCGAGTATGAAAAGCGGAAGGGAGAGATAGTGAGCGGCACAGTTCAGCGGATAGAGAGAGGCAACATCTTCGTGGACCTCGGCCGGGCCACAGGTATCCTTCCCTACGAGGAACAAATTCCGAGCGAGCGTTACCGGCAGGGAGAGCGCGTCCGGGCCTACCTGGACCGAGTGGACGAGGGTGTTAAAGGAGTATTTCTGCGTCTCTCTCGAGCCCACCCCAGATTTCTCTCCAAACTCTTCGAGCTGGAGGCGCCGGAAATCGGAAGCGGGGTGGTGGAGATTAAGGCCGTGGCCAGGGAGCCGGGCGGCCGGTCCAAAATCGCCGTAACCTCCAAAGACTCGCATGTCGACCCCATCGGGGCCATGGTCGGCCAGCGGGGGGTTAGAGTCGGCACAGTGACGAGTGAGCTGGGCGGCGAGAAGATAGACGTGGTCGAGTGGTCCGATAATCAAACCAAGTTTATCGAAGACGCTCTCTCCCCCGCCAAGGTCTTGGACGTCAAGCTGAATGAGGAGGAACATAAAGCCACCGTCACGGTGGTCGAGGACCAGCTATCTCTGGCCATCGGCCGGGGAGGGCAAAACGTCCGGCTGGCGGCCAAGCTCACCGGCTGGAAAATAGACATCAAATCAGAGAGCGGCGAGAGTATGAGCGAAGGAGAGCCGGAATAAATTATAAAATATTCGACAACTATGATTATTTTTGCGATGGGGTGCGGGGCGGCGGCGGTAATTTTCGCTCTCCTGCTGGCTAAGAAAATCTTGGCTAAATCGGCTGGCAACAGCGAGATGCAATCAATCGCCGGCGCTATTCAAATTGGCGCCTCGGCTTACCTAAAGCGACAGTACACAACCATCGCCATGGCGGCAGCTGTTTTGGCGGCCGTTCTGGGGGTGGCCATTGATTTGACCACTATGACCGCTTTTCTTCTCGGCGCGGCGGCCTCGGCGGCGGCCGGGTTTTTCGGCATGTACATCTCGGTCAGGGCCAACGTCCGCACGGCCGAGGCGGCCAAGACCGGCCTCCATGAGGCCCTCCAGGTGGCCTTTCGGGGCGGAGCGGTAACCGGGCTCATGGTGGTCGGCTTGGCCCTCCTTTCGGTGGCGGCTCTCTATTACCTCACCGGCAACCTGACGGCCCTGGTCGGCCTCGGCTTCGGCGGCTCGCTCATCTCGGTCTTCGCCCGTCTCGGCGGCGGAATCTTCACCAAAGGAGCCGATGTGGGAGCGGACCTCGTCGGCAAAGTCGAGGTCGGCATTCCCGAAGACGACCCCCGCAACCCCGCCGTCATCGCCGACAACGTCGGCGACAATGTGGGAGACTGCGCCGGCATGGCCGCGGACCTTTTCGAAACCTACGCCGTTACAGCCATCGCCGCCATGATTTTGGGGCGTCTCCTCTTTGGCGAAGTGGCCGAGGCGGTCATCCTCCCGCTCTCCATCGGGGCCGTCTCCGTCATCGCCTCTCTTCTCGGCCTCCTCTTCGTCCGGCTCGGCCGCGGCTCCATTATGGGGGCTCTTTACAAAGGACTTTCGGCTTCAGCCCTTCTTTCGCTCGGCGGTTTTGTTTTGCTTCTCAAATACTTTCCTTTTGCCGATAAGCTCGCTCTCTCCAACGCCAAAATTTTCGCCTCCCTCGTAACCGGAGTGGCGGTTACCGCTTTGATAGTTCTCATCACCGAATACTACACCTCCAAAAAGTTCCGGCCGGTGCGTTCCATTGCCGCCGCCTCCGAGACCGGCCACGGCACTAATATCATCACCGGACTGGCCATCGGGCTCGAGTCCACCGCCCTGCCCGTCATCGTCATCGCCGCCGGCATCTTTGCCTCTTACTCTTTCTCCGGCGCCTACGGCGTGGCGCTCTCGGTTATGAGCATGCTGTCGCTCGCCGGCATCATCGTGGCGATTGACGCCTTCGGACCGATTACCGACAACGCCGGCGGCATTGCCGAGATGGCGAAACTCCCGCCGGAGGTGCGGAAGGTGACCGACGCCCTGGACGCCGTCGGCAACACCACTAAAGCCGTCACCAAGGGCTACGCTATCGGCTCGGCCGGACTGGCCGCCGTGGTCCTCTTTGCCTCTTACGTGGAGAATTTGGCCAGAGAGAACATCGCCGCCGTCTTTAATTTGAGCGACCCTAAAATCATGATTGGCCTTTTCCTCGGCGGCCTTATCCCTTACCTCTTCACCGCTCTCTCGATGAGAGCCGTGGGCTTTGCGGCCAGCAAAGTGGTCATCGAGGTCCGCCGGCAGTTTAGAGAAATCAAGGGGCTCATGGAAGGCAGAGTCAAACCGGATTACGCCCGGTGTGTGGACATCGTCACCAAAGCGGCCATCAAAGAGATGATTGCGCCGGCGCTCCTGCCCGTCATCATCCCCATCGCCGTGGCCTTCTCCTTAGGGCCGGCCGCTTTGGGAGGACTCCTTGTCGGCTCCATCGTAACCGGCATCTTTGTGGCCATTTCCATGACCTCGGGCGGAGCCGCCTGGGACAACGCCAAAAAATACATCGAGGAAGGCAACTACGGCGGCAAGGGCGGAGAGGCCCATAAAGCGGCGGTGACGGGGGACACAGTCGGGGACCCCTTCAAAGACACGGCCGGACCGGCCATAAACCCGGTCATCAAGATTATCAATATCGTGGCTTTGCTTTTAATCCCTTTTCTCTGATGGTAAACTGGGTAGAGAATTAAAAGTTAAACTAGAAAAATGAAACCTATTGTCTTGACTTTCATCATAGTCTTCAGTCTCCTGACCGCGCCCCTTTCTTTCGCCCACGATGACTTACCGAGAGGCCAATCTCCCGGACACCGCTCCGAACACGCCGATGAATCAGCCACAACCACAGCCGAGGGACGCAAGAAAGCGGCCATAAAGCGGCGAGCGGAAAGAATTATTAAGAAACTTGAGGCCGCCATCGGGCGGCTCGATAGATTGGCCGGACGAATCGAGACGCGCATCGCCAAGTTTGAGGAGAGGGGCTCCGACATGACCGAGGCCAAGAGACTTCTCGGAGAAGCTCGGGCCAAAATCGAAACCGCCAAGGGCGACGTGACCGGCGCTAAAGCCGCCTTGGTGTCTATCCCCCCGATAAATAGAGAGAACCTCGCCAAAATCAAGCGCGAGGCCAACAAAGCTAAGGAGAGCATCAAAGCTGCCCACGCCGCTTTGGCGGACACCATCAGCTCGCTGAAACCCGGGCGGAACAAAATTAACAAGGCCACCACCAGCCAATATTAAACATGACTCTACCAACAAACCAAAACGGCAGTTTCTACGAGAGCCCCATCAGGCAAAAGCCGATGGGACCTCTGGTGGGGCTTATCATCGTCATAGTCGTTCTCATCATCGGCGGAATCTACTTTTGGCTTGAGCGTCTGGATAAAGAGCGGCAGACGCCGGGAGGAGAAGTCCAGAACAACCTAAGAAGCGATATCCTCGGCCGAGAGGCGGAGACCGATGACCTGGCCAGTCTTGAAGCCGACGCCGCCATCCTTAGCGGCTTCAGTCTGGATGAAGAGTTGTTTGAACTGGAAAAAGAGTTGTGACGGGCAATCTGCTGTACACAGTCACGAAAAAAGAAGAGCTCCCGCATCGGGAGCTTATTCTTGAGATTGAGATTCCGGCCTCCGGACTCTCTCCTTGGCGCCAGGCGGCCATTAAAACATTTAAGGAACGACTGGAGATGCCAGGCTTCAGAAGAGGGCGCGTCCCCGAAGAAGTTATTACCTCCCGCCTAGGCGAGACGGTAATCCTCGAGGAGGCGCTGACTCTGGCTCTCTCTGACAACTATACCCTCATTTTAGAGAAAGAGGGTATCGCCGGCCTTGGCCGGCCCGCCGTGACCATTCTCAAAATCGGCGCGGGCGGCGGCGTTCTTCTGCGCATCCGGACAGCCCTGCGGCCGCAGGTCTCTCTCCCCGACTACCGAAAAATCGCGAGGAAGATGAACACCGGGACGTCTGGGGCCGCTTCGAGCGAGACAGAGGCGCCGCCGGGAGTCTCACACCGGCTGCGACTCGTGAGTGCCGTTCTCTCGGAGTCCAAAATCGAGATGCCTAAGGGGCTTATCGAGAGCGAACTCCGAAGAATCGAGGCCCGCTTTAAGCACGACCTTGAGACCGCCGGCATCAAGCTCGATGATTATCTTTCCCGGGTGGGGAAAAAGATGGAAGAAATCAGGCAGGAGTGGCTGCCGGGGGCGGAGAGAAACGCCAAGGTCCAAGTCCTCTTCGAGGCCATCGCCGAGAAAGAAAAGTTCATGCCGGATGAGAAAAAGGTGGAAGAGGAAACCAAAAAAATTCTCTCCGAGGCCAAAGAGGCCGACCCGACGGCCGCGCGCATCTACGTCGAGGTGGCGTTCATGAACGAAGCCGTGATGAAGCTCTTAGAAGAAGAAAAGTAATGGACAGATTTAAATCTTTAACTTAAAATTGGCTATCATGCTAATTCCAACCGTAATTGAAAAATCGCAGTTTGGGGAGCGGGCTTATGACATTTACTCGCGGCTCCTGCGCGAAAACATTATCTTTCTTGGCGGACCCATCGACGACTACGCCGCCAACATCGTCATCGCCGAGCTCCTTTTCCTCCAATCCGAGGACCCCAAGAAGGACGTTCAGCTTTACATCAACTCGCCCGGCGGCTCGGTGACTGCCACCTTGGCCATGCTCGACGCCATGAACCACATCAAAAACGACGTGGCTACCTTTTGCATCGGCATCGCCGCCTCGGGCGCCGCCATCCTTCTTTCGGCAGGCAAGAGGGGCAAGCGCTTTGCCCTGCCCAACGCCGAAATCATGATTCACCAGCCTCATGGCGGCGCCCAGGGTCAGGCCACCGACATTGAGATTACCGCCAAACAAATTCTCAAAACCCGGGAAAATCTCAATAAAATTCTCTCCAAGACCACCGGTCAGCCGCTACCGCGAATCGAGAAGGACGTTGACCGAGACTATTTTATGTCGGCTGACGAGGCCAAAAAATACGGCATCATTGACGACATTCTCAAGTCTAAGCTATGATGAGACCGTTACCAGCAATAAACACATAGATTTCGTCTAAAGCTTGTCGGCATGCGTCCAATTGAATTTAAAATTCCTTTTCATCTTTCCTTAGAAATTCCAAAGCCATAGCGAAATCTTTTCGCCATGTCCTTAAAATTTGCCTTGCTCTTGGCGGGCGCCGCGGCTCTCATTGGCGCAGCTCTTGGCTATTATCTGCGTTTGATTATCTCCCTGGGCAAACGCGGCTCGATGGAGCTCGAAATCAAAGAGATGATGCTCCGGGCCAAAGAGGAGGCCAAACGGCTCTCCGACGAAGCGGTCAAAAAAGCCGAGCAGGTCCTCGCGGTCGCCCGGCTGGAACTGCGAGAGAGGGAAGATAAAATCAAGAAAACGGAGGAGCGATTGATAAAGAAAGAGGAGTTCCTGGACAAGCGCCAGCTGGACCTGGACAAAGAGATTGAGGAGGTTAAGGGCAAAATCGCCGAAATCAAGCGCCTGCGGGAAAAGGCCGAGGAACTGGAGGGCAAAAAAGAAGAAGAACTCGAAAGGGTCTCCAAACTCTCCGAGGAGGAGGCCAAGAAAATTCTGCTGGAAACGGTGGAGAAAAAGCACGAGGAGGATATTTTGGTGAGAATGCGGAAGTTAGAGCGCGGCGGCGAGGAGACGCTTGAGACCAGAGCCAGAGCGATACTGACCGGCGTCA
Organism: Candidatus Tayloriibacteriota bacterium; assembly: GCA_016181525.1. Taxonomy (GTDB): domain Bacteria; phylum Patescibacteriota; class Minisyncoccia; order Phycocordibacterales; family JACOZD01; genus JACOZD01. Next base: position 29,264 of record JACOZD010000013.1, read on the forward strand.
TCCAGCGCCTGGGCAACTCGGTCGTCTCCGACGTCTTTACAACCGCCGTCATCATCCCTTCTGACGAAATCAAAGGTAAAATCATCGGAAAAGAAGGCCGCAATATCAAGGCCTTTGAGCGGGTGACGGGAGTGGAAATAATCGTTGACGACACACCGGGCGCCATTACCATCTCCTCATTCGACCCGGTCAGACGCCAGGTGGCCAGAGTGGCCTTGGAGAACCTCATTATCGACGGCCGGATTCAGCCGGCCAAGATCGAGACGGCGGTGGAGAAAGCCGAGCAGGAAATCAATAAAATCATTAAGGAAAAAGGCCAGCAAGCGGCTTACGAGTGCGGAGTTTTTAACCTTGACCCCAGGATTCTCTCCATTCTGGGCCGACTTTATTTCCGCACCAGCTACGGCCAAAATGTTCTTCAACACTCCATCGAGATGGCTCACCTCGCCGGCATGCTCGCCTCCGAGCTCGGAGCCAACGTGGCCGTAGCCAAAGCCGGAGCGCTGCTGCACGACATCGGCAAAGCGGTGGACCATGAGGTTACCGGCACGCATGTGGAGATCGGCCGGAGAATTCTGCAGAAGTTCGGGGCCGACGAGAGCGTCGTCAAGGCCATGCAGTCTCATCACGAGGAGTATCCTTACGAGACGCCGGAATCGGTCATCGTCCAGGTGGCCGACGCCATTTCCGGCTCGAGGCCCGGCGCCCGCCGCGACACGGTTGAGAACTATCTTAAACGCCTCTCCGACCTTGAAGCCATCGCCACGTCGTTCCCCGGCGTGGAGAAGGCCTACGCTCTGGCGGCCGGGCGGGAAATCAGGATTTTCGTGACACCGGAGAACATTTCCGACCTCGAAGCCAAAAAGATGGCTCGCGACATCGCCGTGCGGGTTGAGAACGAGCTTAAGTACCCGGGCGAGATTAAGGTCACCATTATCCGCGAAACCCGCGTCATCGAGTACGCGAGGTAAAACTTCTATGAGGTGACACCTCATGCTATGAGGTGTCACCTCATATTCTTAGAATTTTCGAGATTGACGAGCCAGACGGAGCCGTCGCGTTTGTTGCGGAAAATCAGTTTATCCTCCGCCTTGTTTAGCATAAGTTCCACCGCGTCCACCGGCTCATCCATGTCCTCTACCCTAGCCACCACCTCGGTGAGACCGCTCTCGACATCAATTTCCACCACCTTGTCCACAAAGGCAAAGAGTCCTTGATACCAGCCGTCGGGATAATCGGCCGGCGGCAGGCGCTCCGGCACGGCGCAGTAAACCTTTCTTGTTTCGAGCTTGGACCAGGCGCACTTTTCAGGCAGAGTGACCGCGTCGAGCTCGAAAACCTTCCGGTCGCCTAGGCGGGTAACTTTGAGAGCCGCTCCGCCCGGCCGACTCTCGCTCCAGAGAACATAGCGCAGTCCCGGGGAAACGAGGGTGGTGAGACCAGAAACCCCGCCAAGAACCCTCCTTTGACTACCGCCTTTGACCTCAAGAAAATAGAGAACGCCGGCGCTCCCGGCCGAGGCCTTGGTAGTCAGGGCGATAGTGCTCTCGGCCGGCCAGGCGGCAAGCCATTCCCCAAGCGGAGACTCGAACAGGACCGCGGCTAAGCTGCCATCCGGCCGAGAAACTATACCCCTCGAACCGTCGCGGCGGGTGAGGTAAAAAATTTTGGTTTGAGAAGGAGAGACTGCCAGAGCGGTAACCCCCACCGGCAGATATTTGGCGTTGACCTCGGCCTCGGCGCCGCCTTCTTGAGCGGGAATGATGGAACCGTAGATAGTTTCAATGGCCGGGTCGCGCGAGGCGGATTCGAGACGTCTCACCAAAAAGCTTCTGCCGCTCTCGGCGAAAACGGCTTCGTAAAGTTTGGGGAGTAAGGTATTGGTGAGCCGCCTCTCGGCCCCGCCCCAAAGCGGCAGTTCATAAACATGACCCCTGCCCCGCTCCACGTATCGCAGCGCCTCACCGGCAGGGAGAGAGGCAATGCTCATCCCCGCCGTAACCTTGCCTACGATTTTTTGAGCCAGCCGGCCTTCTTCTAAAACTGTCGCGGCAGGCGGCGGCTCCGCTTCGTCAAAAGTCACTCCATCATCCAACCTTGTGTCTGGGAAGGTACCAGGCGGAGAGCTCTCAAAAACCGCGTTGTCCCGAGCAAAGAAAACGTAGTAGTAAACGTAGAGCCCTACAGCCAAAACAACTACAAAAACGGCAGTCAGAGTTATAAAGGTTTTTTTGCTCATTTCATCTGTTTATGGGAAAAAGCGACGGATTATTGGTGTCTGAACCAGAGAAAGGGACAGTCACCTGCGGAGCATCGGGGTCATAAACCTTTTGAGAATTTCCATCCTCCTTCTCGGAACTCACCGAAACGCCGTCGAGCTTGGCCAGGTTGGGGTTAATGGTATAGAAAATCAAGTAAGAGAGCAGAGCCAGGACGAGTCCTAGGACGGCGTTGGTCATAATCCGGATGCCGTCTTCCTTTTTGGTCACGGCGTCGCTTGAGGCATAGACAAAACCGCCGACGACGAGCATAAGCACCGCCAGAACACCAGCCACACCGATGCCGAGCTTAAACGCCCCGGCGACATAAGTAGAAAACTTCACTCCCTCCTTGGGAGCGGCGTACGGCAAAGGAGCAAGCGGTTTGTAATCCTTGCCTCCGAGAATGTGGCTCCCGGCAAAAACCAAACAAGGTTTTTCAAAGACTGACCAACTGCCGGCCAAAGCGGCAAAGAAAATGCTCAAAATCAGCGCCATTTTAAAAATTTTGGACCTCATTTCATAAGCATTAGACTGGTGCCGAAGGAAGCAAACTGGAAGTCTCGCCCGGGAAGGATGACACTCACCCCCAAAGCGGCCTCTCCCTTCTCCTCATTTTCCCTCCTGACCGTGACAGCGGCATCGCTCTCGGCCACCGGGCGGTTGTTTATCGTCCAGGTGTATTTGAGCGCGTCCCCGTCTCCGAAAAAATAAGGGATAGCCGCGGCCTTGAGCTCCCTGCCGAAGAGAGGCGAGCCGGGAGACAGAATGTGCTCGAAACGCACGCCATAGAGCGGATGCTCCTCATAAAGATAAACTTTGGAGTCAACCGGCAAGAGCGACAGTCGGGCCTCGCCCTTGACTCTGCCGTCGGCGGTTGAGGCCTCGACGCTAATCTCCTCACTCCGCAGAATGGCCGGACCCCTGAAGCGGTAAACATTCGCTCCCAAGCCCGACTGCTCACGGTCCAGTTTGTCGCCGTTTTTCCACTTGTAAATCAGGGAGCGGTGGCTCAAGAGACGGCCAGCCGAGTCGGTGAAGCGCGGCAGGGCCACCACTCGAACCTCTCCTTCGTTTGGGTAAAGGGCCTTACCTCTGTAGAAGGGCGGCACGGTCGCGTCGGCCTCAAAGATGAGGTCAAAGTCGAAAGGGCGCAAGGTGTAAGAGCCAGAAATTGTCCGACCTTCGGAGTTTCTGACCCGCAAGCGAATGTTTTGCGCTACCCCTGCCGCCGGAGCGGTTAAGTTGATTTTAGTTTTACCTACTCCGCGCTCAATCACCTTGCCTCCAACCTCCCAAGTAATGGAGGCGGTGCTCAAGAAGGAACCAAAACTTATGGCCTCGATGGTGAACGGCTCCTGCGGCCGGGGGTACTTGGGAAAAAGCTCGAAAAAAACATTGCTTAAGGGAGTTGGGGATTGGGCGTGAGTAACAAACGTCAAGGAAAAGAGAAAGAAACAAGTCAAGAAGATAGCGAGAATTAGGCGCATTTTGGTCTTAGTATTTTATCATGACAATCTGCCGACAATCCACAAGAGGAGAGCTGCGGGCTTAAAGCTTTTAGCTTATTCCCTGTATTTAGAGATGCCGCGGAGCCGGCTGGCGGCAGGGATTTTCGGCGGAGTTCTCCGACTTGTCATCTGCTTGGGATTTAAACTCAAACCGCTCTTGCCTTTATCCTCCCTTCTCGTCTGCCAGATAACGTAACAAATATCCAAGGTCCAGAGCGGGGCGGCATCGACAAGAGGTATAGCCTCGCCGACAAGCGTCCCGAAGAAAGCCGCGAGCACCCTAGTGTTCGTCAAAATCTTGGGGTCAATAAACAAGAACCATAAAGCGAACAAAACTCCGACCACAATATCAACGACGCGATTGATGGCCACACCCGCCACTAATAAATCGAGCAAAATCTGCACCCCATCAATTACCAGAGCCGTGCCAATGAGGAAAATAGCCCCGACGGCGCCGATGCGGCGCCTAGCTGGCGCATCTTTATATTGAACATTGTCATTGTCCATTTTTTGTGAAGCAGACTTGCCGTTTGCGAGACCTTGGGCCTAGCGACGGGGCGAGCCGAGCAAAAATCTGGCAGAATTTTAGGCGAGCTTCGCGGGCGGTCGGGTCTGCAAAACTATCCCGCCGCCGCTTTGGCTTTGCGGATGGCGAGAATCTGCGACGGGTCGGAGGTGATAATCTGGTCCTCGGTGTAGGAGGCGATGATTTTAATAGCCACGTGCTTCAACCCCACAAAAAACATCCCTTCGCCGACATCCGACTCGAGAAGGAGATACTTCTCTTCGTCGGTCAGATTAAAAACCTTCTGCAAGCGGTCAACGGCCGTGGGCGATTGCTTGAGAAGAACCTGAATGGAAGAGTTGGTGATGATGGGCAGCCCGTACGGAGATTTAAGAAAATCATCCACGTCTTGGGTGATGGTGGCCAGACCCAAGAAATATTTGCGGCCGCGTTTGGCCAGAGAGAGGAGAAAGGAGGCCGTATCCTCCGACTTCATCATCCACCAGGCCTCGTCGATGACCATCAGGCGCTTTTTGAGCTTCTTGCGGACGGCGTTCCAGATAAAGTGGGTGATGATGTACATTGCTACCGGCTTGAGCTCATCCTCCATGTCCCGAAGCGAAAAGACGATGAACTTGTGGCCGATGTCGACGTTCGAGGGGCGGTTGATAAAACCGGCCCAGGTGCCGCGAGTGTACTTGGAGAGTTTCTGGACTAAGGGCTCGCCGCCCTCCATGCCGCCGAGGACAAGTTCGAAGTCGGAGAGAAGGGGCGGTTCGGTACCCCGCCAGTTTGAGGTGGGAGTGATGTCTTTGAGGGCGTAAGTCTCGGTGATGGCCCGGTCAATAATGGCGTCCTCCTCGGGGGTGAGCCCGCCGAGCATGATGCGCATGAGGCCCACAAGATTAATAATGTTCGAGCGCAAGATGTCGGCGGTCGACTCGTCTTCTTGCGGCACAGGCAGATCGAAGGGGTTGATGTGGTGCTCGGAATTGAGAGAGATGTTGAAGTACTTGCCGCCGGTGGCCTCGGCCATAAATTCATACTCCTTCTCCGGGTCAATGACCAAAACGTCCGTGTCAAACATCAGGGTTCGGAGGATCTCGAGCTTGGTGGCGTAGGACTTGCCGGAGCCGGACTTGGCCAAAGTGACCGAGTTGTAGTTCTCGAGAGAAAAGCGGTCGAAGAGAACCAAGGAGGCGTTGTGCCGGTTGACGCCGTAGAGAATACCTTTGTCGGAGGTCAGGTCGAAAGAGGTGAAGGGAAAGAGCGAGGAGAGCGGAGCGGAGTTGAGTTTGGAGTGGACAGCCAGTTCATCCAATCCGGCGGGGATTATGCTCCGAAAGCCCTGCTCCTGCTGAAAGAGAGCCGGCTTGACGTAAACCAGCTTGGCGTCGAGGATGGATTTAATTTCCCCCTCGACTTTGTTGAGTTCGTTCTCGTCTTCGGCGTAGATAGCGATATACAAACCGACGTCGAAGATTCTTTCTTGGGCCTGCTGGAGACTGTCGCGCAGGTTCTCGAGGTCTCCGTGCGCGGTGTCCAGCATCGGGTCCCGCACCAAACCCTTCTCCTCCCGGAGATGAATCTGGCTCTCCACCTCGGCCACCTTTTTTTGGAACTGACGGAGAATCTTGGCCGTCTCGATGGGATGAACAAAGATAGAGACGTCGAAAACTTTGTCTAAATTGATAATGGGCGCAAACCATCCTTCGGAGAGAAAACGGGGGTAGGAGATGACGAAGAAGGAGCGCACCAATTTATTCCCCAAGCTCACCATCTTGGGGGTGATTTTCAGGGCCGAGGGGGCGAGGATGTCTTTAAGCTCCAAGACAGCCGCTTGATAAATCTCCTGCGGCAAAACCGGATTTTTCTCCTCCTCTTTTTCTTTTTTTAAGAAGTCCAGTAAACCCATGAAATTATCTCAACCCGTTTTCATGATTTTTTGCGTTTCGCCCGGATTAAAAACTTTATAGAAAAGTTCAATTATCTCCTCGGTGCCGAGGGGGACGGTGCGCAGGCCCATCCGGGAAAGTCCCTGCTCCACTACCGCCACTCTCTGCATGAGCTGGGTGCGTCGCTCCTCGAAGGTGACGAGCTTCTCCTCCAGAGCAGCGGGCCCCTCTTTCTTTTTGATAAGCGACGTCACCACATTGCCTCCGGCCGATAAAATAGTCGGCGAGTATGGCACCACCAGAAAGAAACTTTTCGTCATGATGTTCGAGGTCTCGGTGAAGGTTTTGACGAACTCGATGTACTCGCGGGTTTGAATCTTCATGAGCTCGGTGAGCTGGGCTCGGTAGCGCTCCTCGAGAAGGGCCAGGTAAGGTTTAATGTCCAGGCGGCGGGACTGGATGACAATCTGGATGGTGAAGTCCAAAGAGTTCAGAAAGTTTTGGAACTGAAATAAAATACTCGCCTGCTCATCGGCTGACTTCAAGGCAAAATTGACGGATGAAGTAAGAAGGATGGCGCGCATGGAGCTGTCTCGCAGCACTGCCGCGCCGTCTCTCACTTCTTTGATGGGTACAAATTCCTGTGCCGCCTTCGATGCAGGCATGGCAGTATTGTATCAGATACCAGATGTCAGATGATAGAGGTTAAAGGTCAAAATAAGGTTGGAAATAGAACTATTTTTTAGTCTTAATGTCCAGACTCCACGAGAGTTCGCGGAGTTTGCTGTTCGAGAGTTTGGGCACGAAAGATGCTTCTTCTTTATCCTCGGGGAGAGCGGGGGCAGGTTTTGTTTTCGGCCTGGCCGACTGCTTGCGCCAGATGTAGAGTTTCTCGGAGAAGACGAAGCGGGCCGCCGCCTCAACGATGGTGATAAAGGGTTTGCCATTGATTTTGTAGAAGGCCAAGGCCACGGCGAAACCGGCCAGGAGGGGAATTATGAAAATGGCGAGAAAAAGCGGCAGAAAGCGAAAGACCATGTAGCAGAGCCCCGCTCCGCCGGCCAGATAGATAAATTGCTTCAAGGTCAAAGGCCCGAAAATTTTGTCTTCAATCTCTATAAACTGCGGGACTTGGTATTGCATTTTGGCTGCAAGCTACTCTGCCGGTTCTCTATACGGGTCGGGGCGGTACTTCGGCGGCTCGAGTGGGGCGGCAGATTTAGCGGCGGTGTTTTTCTCAATAGCGCGAGCCAAGCGTTCTTCAAAGGTGATACTCGGCCCCTCCTCCTTCGTGATGGCAAGAGGATTCTCGATGCCCTTGAGAATCTCCTCCCTCGGCGGATGACTCTCCTCGAGAGACGGAGGCGTCGCCTCCTCGTGGGCAGGCAAGCCGATCTCGCGCGGGTGTTCGATGTCGTGCACGATTTCCTCCTTCTCCTCTATGGGCGGCAGAGGCGCTGCGGGAGCCGGCTTTGGCACAATAATTTCCATCTTCGGGTCAAGCTCGTGCATTTCCCTGGCCACCTTCTCCTGCTTTGAAATTATGGCCTCTTCTCCATAATTATGAGGTGACACCTCATAAGCGATGCTGTGGACCTTCTTTATTGAGTCCTTAACGGGCCTGAAGATAAGAGCATTAATCTCCTGTCCCATCTCTTTGGCCTTGTCCTCCGAAATCTTCAAGGCCATGGAGAGCTCCTTGATGAAGTTCGAGGGATGAGTGGCGCCGGCCATCACCTTCCTTATCTCTACCCCAAGCTCACCCACCCTATCGTCGTCCAAACCAAATTTGGAGCCGATATCAATCATCTGCCGCGAAACTTCGGGCGAGACAAAAGCCCGCTGAATGTCCTCCGGCAGTTCTTCAAATTTTTTTCCCATGTTCGTGATTATTACCAGATACCTCGACCGCCGCCGGTTTTAATAAAGTTAAAGGCGGCATGCCCGCCAGTGGCGGCAGCGGCAGTGTTAAGATTTCTAATAATCGTTCCGATTTGTTGTCTAGTGGTATCAGGCAAATCCTCCATAGTTTTAAGGTGACTTGGCCGCAGATGACGGACAAGTCCGGCGTTGGCAATCGTCGGGTCGTTCTCAATCTGCTTCTTCAAATCCTGGGCTTTGGTGTTGCGAACCAGCCGGCCGGCCACATCAGCGGCCATGGGGATGGCGCCAGAAACGGCATCCTTGAGAAGCTTGGCCCGAGCGCCTTTAATCTCCGCTTTGTCTTTGTCGGACTTCTCGCTCCGATTAACCACGTAGTCAAACTGCTCGGCATCAAGGTGCTGGAGCATAATGGGATGAGAAAGCTCCTTGACGTCCAGCGCCTCAATCTCCTTGTTGGACATTTTATCAAGAACATCGGCGATGGCCCTGTGGTTAGCCGGCGTGGGCACCGCCACCAAGTTGGCCTTGATAATTTCTTTGTTGCCGACCGCCCGGGCGATTGTCGTCATTTCCTTCTTCTCCGTCTTCCTAGCCTCAAGAATATCCTTGCGCGATTTGGCGCTCCCGAACTTGGCCTCAAGCATAGGAGTAGTAATAATCTTTCTAACCTTCGAGCCGGCGTAGGTGGCGCCGAAGCGGCTCTCCTTCAGCCGCTTATCTAGGCGCTGACCAAACTGCCCGACAGTGGCCCGGCCCAGAGCGCCCTGGCCCCACTTGCGGGCGCTCTGACCCCCTTTGATAATCATGCCCGAGCCGTAGACGCCGAAGCTCTTGGCAACCACCAGACAGAAGATAATGATGGCAATAATGAAAACATAATTGAGTAAAACGCCGATGCTGCTGGCTCCGACCTGAAAGAGAAGAGAGGAGAAAGAGTCCTCGGCGCCGGGGATGATTTCGGTAACCTTGGGAATGAGCTCCATCGCCACCCAAAGGAGAAGCATCACGGCGGGAGCGAAGAGGGCCTGATTCCAGAGCGTTAACCACCACTTGTCCGTCAGCTTCTTTAGATTTGGGAGAATCCAGGTGGCGAAGGCCAGAGGTGAAAGAGCGAGCAAGAATAGAAAAGCCACAAACCGCGTTACCAAGAAAAGAGAAATGACAAAAAAGACGAAGGCGGCTATCAGGACGAAGATGCTGCCGCCAACGGTGGCGATGAAAAAGGTCCCGGTTTCGGAAAAACCGGCCGCAACCTTTTGCTTGAAGTCCTGGGTAAAAGCAGCGCCGATTTCTCCGCGGGCGCCTTTGGTAGTGTCATAGATAGTAGTCAGACTTAAACGGTCCATAATGGTGTTGGAGAAGCCCGGTTTAGTCCCCGCGCCGAAGGCGAAACTGCCCGTCTTCGGCACCAGCCGGTAAAAATGTAGAGCGGCAATATTAGAGCCGTCAATGACCACTTTGGTAAAGAAAAGCGAGAAGTTGATTAAGAGAGCGGCGATAATCATGCGGATAAGGAGTTTTTTAGTTTCGCCCGTGGAGACGCCGAGGATGGTGCGGATTGAGATATAGAGAGCGAAAAAGATAAAGAGGATGTTGGCCAAGTCCCTAACTCTCACCCAGGCGCTGTTTATCATGTCAAGTTTCTTAATGTTCTCGGAGAGGTCAACAACAGTTATCTGGACGACAAAGTTCAAAACGGCACCGGCAAGCCAAAGCACAAAACCGGCCAAACTCAAGACTAAGTTGCCGCTGCTCTTAATAGCCACGTTAACAAGTTGAAAGGCGCTATCAATGCCAAACCCGACCATGATTTTGAAAGGGTTGGGCATAGGACCACCTCCAAGGCCCTGCGCTGCCGCCACCTTGACATCGAGCGGTATAACAAAGACAACCATCGCTAGCAGAGCCGCAAATATGAAGATGTAAGGCAAAGATTTCTTCATCTTAATTACCTGCCCAAGCCCTCTTGGATGACTGTCTTGATTAACTGATTGGCCAGAGCGCCGATAATCTCATCCAACTCGTCGGCCAGCTCAAGCTGGCGCAAGTTGCCGCCCAAGGCGGTGTTTAGCTGACCCTCGATAACCGCTCCCGGCGTCCTGATCTTGCCGTCGGCGCCCTTGATGGAAAAGAATCCCTGACCCCAGTTCAACTTCATAAGCTCGATGTTTTGCCTAGAGCTCACCCGGGCGGCCAGATCGGCTTCTGTCTCAAGATGGGAACCGTAAGGATTGTTGACGTTTCTGGTAGTCATGGCCGCCCAGGCGTCCCAGCCGCCCTTGGAGAAGTCGCCGCCGGTAAAGTCCTCGATGGCCCCGCCGACGTTGCCGACAATATCGTCCAAGGTGCAGCCGATGTAGCGCTGGCGGGAGTAAGCCAGCCGCAGAGACAGACGGATGTTCAACTTAAACGGGTCGCAGAGAAAGCCCAAAGCCGTGCCCGAGATATACTCGCCGATAATGTTGCCGGCCGTGTCAGCGAAAAAGGCCTCGGGGTCGTCGACGAAGGTCGGGCCGCCCTCAAAACCGCTCTCAATCCAGTCAACGATGGACTCGGTAAAGGCCCGGATGAGGGGCTTGACAACGGCGTTGATGAACAAACCGTCCGAGACGCACTCCTTGATGTAGAGAGACTGAAGCGATTGGGAAGATAGAGTGTTGACGGCAAAATTGGACGAATCAAAAACCGGCACGGTCAGAGAGTCGGTGGGAGGAATGGTGTCGTCGTCGGACGGACAGGCCGCCTGGACGGGCCTCGGCGCAGTCAGGAAAATCAGCGAGCCGGCGATAAAAGAAAGACAGAGAGAAAGAGCAGTGTGAGCGTAAAAAGATTTTAAGAAACGCCTAGACATGTGAACCTTTTCCCTCCTTGAGGGTTTGCCTCAATTTTAGCATGAAGATAAGGGGACAATATCCACAAAGCTCCTTGGCGGCTATCAGTTTTCAGTCACTTATTAGCTCCAGAAACCCAACCCCTGACAGCTGACAGTCAGAAGCTTAACTATGAGGTGTCACCTCATAGTTAAGACGCTCACCTATAAGCTGATTCCGGTGATGGCATATCCTCCTTCCCCCTTAGAGAAGACAACCCCCTCAAGAGAAAAGTAGTCCTGAAGCTCGCCGACAGATTTTTCAAGCTCCTTGACATGGTCGGGATAAAGAGCGAAGCTCGAGAGACCGGCCACGTAGTCGTCGTTCATGCCGCGCAGACCTTTGAGACTAGAGTGAATCTGACTCAAGGTGTTGACGAAGCGCAGGTGCTCCGAGAGCGCCTCGTCCGGAACTTTAATTTTTAATATCGCCGACAGGCCCTTTTGGTAAGCGGAGATAATGGGGTCGAGCTTGCGGAGCTCCCGCTCGCCGCCCTTTGAGAGAGCCCGGGCGAAAATGACGAGTTCATTCTCCATCTTCTTCGGAGAGTTTTTGAGGATGGCGGCGCCCAGAGCGTTGCCGTAGGCTTCAATCTCGGTCGGGCCCTCGGGTGTGAAAGTTTTGACGTCACTCTCGGTGTATTTTTTAAATGGCACCACCAAGTTGCGGTTGAGAACGCTCTCAATGAGATTCGCCTTATCTGCTTCATCCAAGACCCGGCCGCTCTGGCGGAGCTCCCAGTACCGCCCGAAAAACTCTCGAGCGAAGGCCTCGGTGCGGGTCTTGGGCCCCGCCTCCTCGCCGGCCGCGCTTGGCGTCTTCTGTGCGCTAGGCGAAGGCATCTTGTCTTTGGGACCCTTAAGTATCGGACTGCGGCCGACCTTTACTTCTTCTCCATCGTTCGTACCGTCTCCGTCGGTGTCTTTCTTTTGCCGGTCGGTCTTCCAAAGTTCCTCCTCCCAGTCCTCGAGGCCGTCATCGTCGCTGTCGCGAAACTCGGCGGCGGAGAGAATGTTCGAAAGAGAACTGGCGGGAGCGAGTTCCACCCTCTCCCCGGTGTTAAAAAGCTCAAAGCCGAGAATCACCCCCACCGACAGAACTGCCGCCGCGAGCACTGCCAGAGCCGATGATGACTTCATCAGGTAAGTATAGCGAAAACAGGAGAATGGTGTAGAGGTTAGATATTAGATGTTAAAATTCAGATATAATTAACAAATGACCCAGAGGATTGCCGCAATAGTAATGATTAGCGCCATTCTATTGGAGACTGGCTACATTCTTAAAAACTCCCTGCCCAAAGCGACCAGTCAGAGTTCTCCCTTTTTCGCCTCCGCCTCGTCCCCGGCCCATGTCTTTGAGAAAGACCTGCGGCTCCGAGGCCGGGGACAGGATATTTATGAGCTCCAGAAAATTCTAAATTCTGATTCGTTCACGGCCGTGGCCGGCAGCGGCCCCGGCTCACCGGGCGAGGAAACCGATTACTTCGGCCCCCTCACCCGCGCCGCCGTCTTCCGCTTCCAACTCAAATACGCCGCCGAGATTCTCCAGTCGGCCGGACTCTCGCGCCCTAGCGGTTTTGTAGGCGCCTTCACCCGCCGAAAATTAAACTCCCTCTCGCGTGAACTTTCGGAGATAAATAATCCATCTCTCGCCGGCTCGGGCAACCTTTTGGCCAGGGCTGGTTCAGAGAACGGCGCGCCCTTTGTGGCTTATCCAAACAAAGTCGAGGTGCGCCGCGGGGAAATTTTTAAAATTTCCGGCTGGGGCTTCGAGAGCGGGAATACGGTAAACATCGGCGACGTCTCCATCGCCGGAGTGCCGGCCAAGACCTCCGGCACCGAGCTCCATGTAGCAGTGCCTGAAAGCATGCCTTTCGGCACTCATAATCTTTTCGTGGAAAACACCAAAGGCCCGTCAAACAAAGGACGCTTCATTGTGGTGGTCAATCCTCAAAAGGCCAAGCCGACTATCTCCGGTATCTCTCCCTCCTCCGGCGCGGTGGGCACAATCGTAAACATCGAGGGTAAAAACTTTGCCGCCATGAACGAAGTTCGCGCCAGTTACGGCGCGAAGATTCTAGCTCCCTCGGCCGACGGAGAGACACTTTCCTTTAAGGTGGAATACGGGCCCTTCGCCAAACTCCAGTCGCTTAAATCCGCCGGCCGCAACGTCAAGAATCTCAAAATCCCCGTTCACTTTTGGGTTTTGACCGACGGTGGAGTGAGCGGGCAGCGGGGGGAGTTTGCGATAGAAATAAAATGATACGAATGAAATCGAACAATACGAAAGAAATCTTGATTTATCTTGCCTGCGCGCTTGCGCTCTTGACTATCGCCTCGGCCATCTCGGCCACCGTAAGCGACGCCCAAGACCTTAACCCTTTCGGAGGCTATCTTTACAACGTTAAGTATTGCTGTAATGGTATCGAGCTTTATGTCGGACCGCCGGTCCCCGGCCAGTATTTCTACGATTACACAGGGCAACTCTACCGCGAGTACCAAATCTTCGACGCCCACAATCAGTGGGTTCTTGGCCTGGCCACGCCGGGCGCCGTCTGTCTGGACATCGAGGCTGACTGCGAGGACTCCCGGCCGGTCATCGGCGGGACAATTTTGATGATAGGGACGTCGTTTTGAGAGGAGGTTAGAATCTAGATGTCGGAATTTAGAATTTTCTAACATCTAATATCTAACATTTAACAACTCTTTAGCCAATTGTTGCCACTGCCCCAAACTCAAATCCTCGGCTCTGGCTTTGGGCGAGATCCCCAGTTCTCCAGCCATCCTCTCCCTCTCCCCTTCCGGCACGCCAAGATTAGAGAGCAGGAGCTTGCGTTTCGAGGAAAAACCTTTTCGGAGAGCGGCAAAAAACTCCGCCTCACCGACCTCGGCGAAAAATTTTTTGGAGATGCTATCTACAATAAGAATCGCCGAGTCAACTTTGGGCCGCGGCCGGAAAAAAGATTTCGAAACCGGGCGGAGAATTTTCGGCTGGCCGTAAGCCTTAACCGAAATAGAAAGGATGCTCTCTTTCTTGTCTCGGGCCATGATTCTCTCGGCCACTTCCTTCTGGACCATAACAATCATGATGGAGGGCTGGTTAGGTGAGCTCAAAAACTTTTTGAAAAGGGCGCCGGTGAGATAATAGGGAATGTTGGCAACCAGCTTGTAGTTGGCAATTTGCAGATTGTTAGAGAGGTCAAGTTTTAAGATGTCGGACTCAATGAGGGTCAGTCGGCCGGACCGAATCTCTTTGGCGAATTTTTGATTGAGAAAGGGAATCAGGCGACGGTCTTTCTCCACCGCCACAACGCGAGCGCCGGCGCGGAGGAGAAGCTCGGTGAGCACCCCCTCGCCCGGGCCAACCTCCAAAACGAGGTCTCCCGGCGCAAGCGCGCCGGCGCGGACCATCTCCCCGGCGACCGCGCTCGATGTCAAAAAGTTCTGCCCCAGTGTTTTTTTCAAAAACATGATTAAAAACTCTAAAAATAAATCACTTTCCCTGGCCGTTTATCATGATTTCCCCATTCCCCGCGCTCCTCGACCTCGAGATAAACATCGTCAATGTCGGTGATAAACTCCGAGGGCATATTGACTTGTCTTTCGCCGAAGATGGTCCGAAAGGAGGCGTAAGAGAGAAAAACCTTTCGGCGGGCGCGAGTCAGGGCGACATAAAAGAGACGTCTCTCTTCCTCCGACTCCTCGCTGGTGAGCCCTTCCTCGCCGAGCCGGCGGTGCGGGAAGAGGTCATTCTCGAGTCCCACAATAAAAACGTAGTCGAACTCGAGGCCTTTGGAGGCGTGGACGGTCATGAGACGCACGACCTCTTTCTTCTCATCTATCTCATCCTGGTCGGTGGCCAGAGCGGCGTCTTCGAGGAGCTTCTCCACTCCGGAGAGACCGGGGAGAGCGTCGTACTTGGCGGAGAGACTGACAAGTTCACCCAAGTTCTCCAAGCGCTCTTTATCTTCATCCCCGCCGCGTCCGAGTTCCTCTTTGAGCCCAGATGATTTCAAGACGAAAGAGACTGTCTCCGAGGCAGGGTGGCTCTCGGCGAACTGACCAATGCGACTCAAAAGATTTTTGAAAGCCGCCACTTTCTTCTGCGCCCCCGCCGGGAGAGCCCCTTCCCGCCCGACCAAAACTTTAATCAAGGCCACCTTGCCGAGGCCCCGCGGGGGAACATTAATGATTCTTTTCAAATCAGCCGCGCTCTCCGGGTTCAATGAGAGCCGCAGATACGAAAGCGTGTCTTTTATCTCCTTGCGCTCGAAGAAGCGCGTGCCCAGAACTTGATAAGGGAGACCGAGAGTGAGAAAGGCCTCCTCGAGGACGCGGGACTGAAAGTTAGCCCGAAAGAGAACGGCAACCTCGCTCGGAGGAACACCGCTCTCCATAAGCTCCTTGGCCCGGCCGGCGGCAAAGCAGGCCTCATCGGCCTCGTCCGCCGCCACGTAGATGCCGAGTTTCTCACCCTCCGGATTCTCGGTGAAGAGCGCTTTTTTCAAGCGATAAACATTTTTCTCGATGATGTTGTTGGCCACTCGCAAAATTATCTTGGTCGAGCGGTAATTTTGCTCCAACCGAACCACCTTGGCCTCTTTGTAATCCTCCTCGAAGCTCATGAGATTGCGCAGAGTGGCGCCCCGCCAGGTGTAGATGTTTTGGTCGATGTCGCCGACCACGCAGATGCGGCGTTCGCGGGAGGCCAAGAGTTTGACGATGGCATACTGCACCCGGTTGGTGTCTTGGTACTCGTCAATGTGGATGTAGCGCCAGATTTTTTGGTAATGATTGAGAACGTCGGGAAAGTCTCCAAGCAAGACGGCGGTTTTGAGAAGAAGGTCGTCGAAGTCGAGGGCTTTCTCTCCCCTCAAGACGGCTTCATACCGCTCCCAGACGTCCGAGACAACCTCGGCAAAGTAGCCCTCGCGCCTCTCGGCAAAACTCTTGTGGGTCTCGAGGTTACCCTTCTCGCGCGAGATAATGTTGAGAATTTTCCCCGGCTCCGTTTGCTTGGGGTCGAGACCAGCCGCCTTGATGGCCTCTTTGACGGCGCGCCGGGAGTCGTCACGGTCATAGATGGTAAAGCGGCGCGGGATGCCGAGGAGAGAGCCCTTCTCCCGGAGGATATGAACGCCCAGAGAGTGAAAGGTGGAGATAAACGGGCGCTCACGCAGGGTGATGGGGAAGTTTAAGGTTTTATCGGCGGCGAGGAGCCCGTGAATGCGCTCGCGCATCTCCCGGGCCGCCTTGTTGGTGAAGGTGATGGCCAGAATCTGCGGGGGCGCCACACCTTTTTGAATGAGGTGGAGAATGCGGTGGGCGATGGTTTTGGTCTTGCCCGCCCCGGCGCCGGCGATGATGAGAAGGGGGCCGTCTGTCCAGAGAACGGCCTCCCTCTGCCGCTCGTTTAGCTCTTCCAGATGTTTGGACACGGAGGCAGTATAGCAGGAGAGTTTTAGGCTGTAAGCTATAAGCTCTAAGCTTTTCAGAAAGAGAAATTTAAAAGTGCCAATAAAAAAATTGACAGACGGGCAAAAGCAATGCTATCCACAGAAAGAGCACTCCCTTCATTGACCTGTAACCGAGCCCAAGCTAGACTTACTTAGTACCGCTTCGGCTGTACGAAAGATAAGTGGCTCAAGTGAGCCATTTTTGCTGAAAGACCGACTGGCCCGTTTATTTATGAAATCTCCTAGAATCTTACCAAAACGGCTGGGAAATCGTCTGGTTGGAAAGAGAAAAACCCACGCCATCATAAAAATTTTGGTCGGGCTTCTGGCTGTTGAAGCCGTGTTTTTCTTGACCTTGCTCTCGAGGCCTGTTATCGCTCACGCCTCTCTTTTCTCCATTATTGCCGAGTTTCTCGGCCGACAGAAGGCCTCGGCCTCGGAGCTAATCGTCAAAAACTCCCAGACTATTCCCTTGCTCAAAGCGGCCGTTAACTTGAACCCCAACCCCCCTCGCGGCGGAGGCGACATCACCATCGTCGGCCGCTCGGCCCTTCTCCCCGAGAGCGGCCCGGCCGGGACTCTCGCCGACATCGGCGAGGAAAGCCCTTACGCCAGCGGGCAGATCAGCATCTACGTGGTTAAGGAGGGCAACACGCTCTCGGAGATAGCGGAGATGTTCCGCGTTACCGTTAACACCATCCGCTGGGCTAACGACCTCTCTCCCGGAGAGCCCATCAAAATCGGCCAAACCTTGATTATTCTCCCCATTTCCGGCATCCGCCACCAAGTTAAGGAAGGAGACACTCTCTCCTCCATCGCCAAACGCTACGGCGCCGACCTCAAAGACATTACCCAATACAATAACATGCCGGCAGACACCAAACTCACTGTCGACTCGATTATTATCGTACCCGAGGGCGAGATCAGCGAGCCGAGTCAGAGGTCAGCGCCCCAAATCGCCTCCCCGCACTACGAGGGCTACTACATTCGGCCCATTGACGGCGGCCGCAAGACCCAGGGTCTGCATGGTTACAACGGTGTTGACTTAGCGGCGCCGGAGGGCACGCCGATATACTCGGCGGCCGGCGGGCGGGTGATTGTGAGCAAGATTCTGGGCTGGAACGGCGGTTACGGCAAATACATCGTGGTAGAGCATCTAAATGGCACTCAAACTCTTTACGCTCACCTTCTCGAAAATCTGGTCTTCTCCGGCACAGAGATCGCTCGCGGGCAGATTATCGGCTACGTCGGCAACACCGGCAAGTCCACCGGCCCTCACCTCCACTTTGAGATTAGAGGGGCCAGGAATCCTTTTTAGCTCTTAACAACAAGTCCCCGAAGATACTCCTTCAAATCAGCTTCTTTTGCAATGTCGCGCGCTTGGTGAAAGAGAGTCTGAAAAGCGTCGACCACAGATTGGTTTTTTATTAAAACCACGCTCTCCCGCTGTAAATTGACAATAAGCGTCAGTTCGGGGGCGAGGAAAATATCCAGGTGATTATTCCTCTTAATCAAGTATATTTTGGAATCTTTCTTTTGACGGATTAACTTTCGGCAAGACTCGATGACCTTTTTCCTGCCCCTATAAACCTCCACTCCAATACCGATGTCCTCTATATCACTCCGCCTCCTTATTTTCCCCTCAAAAAGATTGGCCAGTTGGCGGATTTTGCGCACCAGCTCCTCGTTTGAGGCGATGCGCCACTCGTGGTGATTCTGAACGCGGATTCGTTCGGCAAACTCGCGGCGGCGAAGCTTCTCCAGGAGAAATCTGGCGGTAGTGCGCGGGATACGCATTTCCCTGGCTATCTCGCTGACGTTGGCACGGGAGATACCCTGGAGAGCGCTCAAAACCCTCGCCTCCGTCGCCGAGATGCCGAGCATCTTTAGGTCCATTGACTCCAATCTCATCCTCCCATCCTAAATCTGACAAAATTATTGTCAATTTTACGTCAAAAATACGGCCTTGTTTTTCTTGTTGTTTTTCTTGTTTTTTCCGAAGGTAAAATAAGCCGCGATCGCGGCTTATTTTACCTTTGATATTTTACCCTTGATCATGCAAAATACTCCTCTTTTTTGGGGCGGTACTGAAGGGCCTCGAGGAGATGATTCTCACCGACACTTTCCACTCCATCGAGGTCGGCGATGGTGCGTGAGAGTTTGATAACGCGGTGATAGGCGCGAGGCGAGAGAGAAAGTTTCTCGGCCGAGGCGTTCAGAATTTTCTTGACGCCCTCGGAGAGCGGCACGTACTTGCCTAGGTCCCGGCCCGACATAAGACTGTTCAAATAAATGCCTTTGCGATGAGACTTGAAGCGCACTCGCTGAATCTTCCGGGCCCCTGTCACCCGCTCCCGCACGGACATACTCCTCTCTCCCCTCTCGCCCGCGGAGAGCCGGCGATGGTCGAAGTCGGGCACCTCAATCCACATATCAATTCTATCCACGATCGGGCCGGAGAGCTTGCGCCGGTAGCGGACGAGCGCTCCGGGAGGGCAGACGCACCTCTTTTTGGGAGAACCGAGATGGCCGCAGGGGCAAGGGTTCATAGTGGCCACCAGGATAAAGTCGGCCGGAAAATGAGCCGAGCCGCGCGCCCGCGAGACGGTGATAACCTTGTCCTCAAGCGGCTGGCGCAGAGCATCAATCACCCGCCTCTCGAACTCCGGAAACTCATCGAGAAACAGCACTCCTTTGTGAGCCAGAGTCACCTCGCCCGGCTTGACGTTGGCTCCGCCGCCGACAAGCGAAACATAGGAGGCGGTGTGATGAGGCGAGCGGAAAGGGGGGCTTAAAATCAGACTGCCGGTGAGCACTCCGGAGACCGAATGGATAGCAGTAACCTCCAGAACTTCGTCGAAGGAGAGGGGCGGCAGAATGGCGCTAAAGGCCTTGGCGAGCATGGTCTTGCCAGTGCCAGGCGGGCCAAAGAGAGCGATATTGTGGCCGCCGGCGGCGGCAATCTCAAGCCCTCGCTTGGCCAGTTCCTGGCTGATAATATCCGAAAAATCAATCTCCGGTTCCCCGGCGGCGAAGGAAATCTTTGTCCTCGGCGCCGGAGCCATGCTCCTCTCTCCCCCCAGATGCAAAATCACCTCCCGCAGAGTGGAGGCGCCTAAGACGGCGATACCGTCGATAAGAGCCGCCTCGCCGCTATTCTCTCTTGGCACGTAAACCTCCCGAAAGCCCTCCGTCCTGGCCTCCCGCACAAGAGGCAAGATGCCGGTCACAGCCCGAAGTTCGCCGTTGAGGCCAAGTTCGCCGATAAAGATTCTCGAAGCCGGAGTAAAGTCTAGGTCCCCGGCGGCCGAAAGATAGGCCAGGGCGATAGCGAGGTCGAAGTGCGAGCCCTCTTTTTTGACATCGGCCGGAGCAAGCGAAACCACCACTTTCTGGTTTTTGGCCTTGGGCGAGGTGAAACCGCTGTTTTTGATGGCGGCGGAGATTCGGTCTTTAGCCTCCTCCACCGCCTTGTCGGGAAGCCCCACAACACTGAAAGAGTGAAGACCCCTCGAGAGGTCCACTTCGACGGCGATGATATGAGCTTTGAGGAGCGAAACTTGGGCAGAGAAAACTTTGGAGAAACTCATGTTAAATCAAAAATCAAATATATATTTATATTTTTGAACTTTGATTTTTAAATTATTTCATGTGTTTCTTGCAGGTAGTGGCGGCTGGGTTGGCCTCAAGACGGTCCGCCTCGATCTCCTCGCCGCCGACCACACAGATGCCGTAAGTCCCGTCCTCGACGCGCTTTAAGGCGTTCTTGACCTCGTTGTAGCGGATTTCGAGCTGCTTCAAGATGGCGGAGTTCTCCTCAAACTCCTCGATGCTGTCGGCCACCTCGTTCTCGTCGGCCGGCAGGGCGTCCCAGCCGCGCTCGGGCGTGGCCTCCCAGTCGGCCGGGTTAGCCGGGTTGCGGCGGCCGACACTTTTTAACTCGTCCTCCAAAGTTTTGATCTCTTCAAAAAGTTTTTGCTTGTAGCGGCTGATTTCAATTGCCATGGGCAAATGATAGCAGACAGAGAGGTGATTGCAACCTAAACTAAATTTAAATTTCTAGTACAAGGAAAATCGTCCTTTTCATACAGCTTTGTGATGTAGCTCTTAAATCAATCCCCGTCTTTTCCTCGCTTGAAAAGAGCGGCGTGCCTTTCGGTTGCCGCTTTCCATCACATTATCTTCTTTTGCTCGTGGCACAAAATCTATCTCCTCAACCGAAGGAACCCGAAATGACAAAACAGTTTTTCCCTCGGTGTTAGTAACGGCAAAATCACCAAGGCCAATAATATCCATTCCTATTAAAAGTTGGGGTTGTCGTTCATTTGATGTATTGTCATCTGGAATAAGTTTTACTTCAGTTACACGAACCTGCCCAACCATTACTCCATTTGGCAGTGTGATATTAACAAGATAGGTATTGTTGATAGATTTACCATCGGCGTGTCTCGTTTCCCGAACACCAGTTGGCTTTAGTCCTAAATCATCCACCACCTTTTTGGTGATGGCAGAGTGGGTGGCACCGGTATCCCATATCGCAAGATATTTTTTTAACTCAATTTGTTGTGTCTTCGCTTCCTCTTGAGTAAAAGGTAAGCATACGCCAACAGTATTGTGTAATACTCGTGCTCGGCCGTTATATCGGGTAGTAAAAGCGTGATGTTGCATAAGGTCAAGAAAGTGCCACCCGCGAGTGAAAGGTCTGGGTGTAGCTTTCTTGACCCGGGAGAGCTTGTTGAATTAAAAAAGTCCCAAGTTCAAACTTTTTCTTTGCCTCTGTATATGCGTCAATTTCCGTATCATAAACACCCTTCACCTCTTGGTCTTTGATAACAAGAAACTTGCCCTCATATTTTCTTACGAGTTCCGCTTGATGAGATTTGAAGTATTCAAGCTGTTTTTGGAGATTAGCGTCTGTCATATTTAGTTATTTGACTTCACATTGCTTAACATAAGCATAACGCAGATATAAAGTATTTGCAATATTAACAGGATAACAATTACCCTAAATTCCAAAGATGATACTTATGGCAAAGATTTTATTTACACTTTTGAACTTATACAGCTAAAGTTTGATGAGATTTATAAAAAATACCAAGAACTTGCAAACGAAAAACCGAAACAAGATACCCCAACTAACCCCGAAAAGATTAGTGAACAAGCCATTGAGGAATTAAACTTAAATTTTTAGCGGGCGCGCAGACGCGCCGCCACCTCGAGAAAGGTCTGCTCCGAGCCGGCAATAACGAGCGCCTCGGGTTCAGCAAAGGCGTGGAGAAAGATAATCTCGCCCGCCTTGCGCGCCACCCTAGCGTCCGCGTTGCCGACCACCCGGTCAACGAAGGGGATGGTGGCTGGAACAGGCTCGGAGAGAGCCGGCGCGAGCTCCGGGAGCATATCTTTTTCCCAAAAGAGAGCGGCGGCGAAGCCGCGGGCGAAGTCCTCAAGGGGGATAATGAGGAAGGCCGAGTTTCGGCCGCCGCCCGAATGGAGACCAAAAAAAACCTCGCCCGTAATACCCCGAAGGAGCGACGAGGGAACGGAGGGCGAGAGGAGACGAAGAAGCCGGGCCGAGGAGAGAGGAGAGCCCCGAACCTTTACTTGAAGAGCGGTAACACCCAAAGAAAGCGGCTCTGCCTTGAGCCGACCGAGAGAAGTTTCTAGGTCCTCTCCCCTCTCGAGCTCGAGCACTCGGCGGGACTCCGCGGAAATCAAGAGTGGCCGCTCGAGAACTGGTGGCGGAGCCGGGCGGCGCAGATAAACAAAGGCAGCCAGAGAGACGGCGGCGGCGAAGATGAGAACGCCGGCGGCCAGAAAAATTTTTCGGCCGTCGAACTTTGTCTCCCCCTCACCAAGGCCAACCGAAACTCTAGTCTCCGGGGCCTTGGCCTCAATTTGCCTGTCGCTGAACTTTTTCAGCCGCTCCCCAAAACTTTCTTTTTGCGGGAGAGACGGCGGAGGAGGCGGGGGCGCGGATGGAGGCGGGGGCAAGGGCGGCGGAGGGAGAGGAGGCGGCCTTAGGCGGGGCGCCGCTTTAAAAGGCACCTTGACGGTGAGCGGCTCGGCGGCGGGCAGATTCACCACCTCATACAATGCTTCGGGAGGAGGCAGGGGCGGCGAGGAGACGCCAAAGACGGTTCGACCCGGCATGCTCTCCGGCACCGTTCGCGTTTGGCGGATAACATTTTTAAGCTGCTCCTCGGGGAGAGCGGGTGGAGGGGGTTTTAGAGGCAGGGTTCGAGAGACAGATTGTCTGATAACCTTCGGCGCCTCTGCCCTCTTCATAGCCTCGGCGCGCTTCTCGGTCAGAGCCAGAGAGACGAGCGAGGCCTTGCCGCTCCTCAAGGCCTCGGCCACATCGCCCGGGTAGGTGCGGATAGCGCGGATGTCGGAGTCCGCCGGCGGCCCGAGAGGAGGCAGTTTTCTCACGTCCATGAAGATATTATACTTCAATTTGACGCCCAAATTCCCCGAGGACAACCCTTAGAAATCAGGACGCTATTTTGAGTTTCTCACAAAATTGGGGTCGGCCAGCTTGATGGAGAGATTAATGCGGTTTTTTTCGTCTATCTCCTTGACCACTACCGGCACCTTGTCACCCTCTTTGAGAAAGCGGGTGATTCGGTCAACCCGAAAAGGCGCGACCTCGGAGATGTGAACCATGCCTTCGGCCGTCGGGCCGATTTTGACGAAAGCCCCGAAGTCGAGAATACGGGTAACCACGCCCTCATATCTCTCTCCCGGCTTATACTCCTTAGTCAAATCTTCTATGGCCTGCTTGGCTTTCTCGGCCGTCTCTCCTTTGCCGGTGATGTAAACCGCGCCGTCATCCTCAATCTCAATTTCGGCCCCGGTGCGCTCGGCAATCTCCTTAATAGTCTTGCCGCCCGAGCCAATAACAAGTCCAATCTGGTCCGGCCTGACCCGCGTCATGATTATTCTCGGAGCGTTGGGATTAAGAGCGGAACGCGGGGCCGCAATCTCTTTTTCTATAACATCCAGAATCTTGCTCCTTGCGACCTTGGCCTTCTCCAAGGCCTCGGTGAGAATCTCTAAAGGCACGCCGTTAACTTTAACGTCGAGCTGGATGGCGGTGATACCCTGCCTCGTGCCCGCCACTTTGAAGTCCATGTCGCCGTGGTGGTCCTCCGGCCCCTGAATGTCGGTCAAAATCTTGTAGTGCTTCTCGTCCTTCATCATGAGCCCCATGGCGATGCCGGCCACCGGCGCGGCAATAGGCACGCCGGCGTCCATGAGGGCGAGCGAGGAGGCGCAGACCGAGCCCATGGAGGTCGAGCCGTTGGAGGAGAGGGCCTCGGAGACAATGCGGATGGTGTAAGGGAAAGTTTCTTTGGCTGGGATGACCGGCTCGAGGGCCTTCTCGGCCAGGGCCCCGTGACCAATCATCCGACGGTTGGTGCCCCCCATCCGGCCGACCTCGCCGGAGGAGAAGGGCGGAAAGTTGTAGTGATGCATAAAACGCTTGACTGTCTCCACCTCCATGCCGTCGATTATCTGGGCGTCCTTGGGAGAGCCGAGAGTCAGAACCGAGAGAATGTGGGTGCCGCCGCGGTAAAAGAGGCCGGAGCCGTGCAGTATCGGCGAGAGGCCGCCGGCCCGAGCAAAGAGCGGCCGAATGTCATCCTGACCTCGGCCGTCGGGCCGGCGGCCGCGCTCTATGACCTCTCGGTGAACCAGGTCGTTAACCTTCTCCTCGTAGTGGGAAGCGAGGAGACCGGCGTCTGCGCCGCTTGCGGCCGGGAGGGCCGACTCCTGCCACTCCTGCCCGAACTCTTCAACTTTTTTTGATTTACTCGCCCCGGCGAAAACGGCCGATTCGAGACGACTCTCGAACTTTTCGGCAAAGAGCTTCTCAAGCTCGGCCGGCAGTTTCGGCGCCGCCAAAACTATCTTGGCTCTGCCGATCCCGGCAATAATTTTTTTCTGAAACTTCTCGAGTTTATCAATCTCTTTGAGAGCCGATTTCAAGGCCTCGGCTGCCTCATCCTCCGAGACCTCCTTGGCCCCGACCTCAATCATGTTGATAGAGCCGGCCCGGCCGCAGACCATAAAGTCGCTCCGAGAGTTCTGGCTCTCCCGAAAGTCGTAAGAAGGATTCAGAACAAACTCCCCGCTTGACGAGAGACCCACCCGAACGGCCCCGACCGGACCATTCCAGGGAATCGGCGAGATCGCGAGCGCGGTTGATGCGGCGAGAAGCGCAATAAAATCCGGCTCGCTTTCCTCGTCATAGGCAATGACTGTGATAACGATTTGGACATCTCGCCGAAGCGCATGATTAAAAAGCGGCCGCAACGTTCGATCAATCAACCGGCCGGAAAGAACCGCCAGGGCCGCTAAAAAAAAGAGGATGACTGCCGTCATCCGCTTCTGGATGGTAAATTCAAATTTTCCTTTCATGCGCTACGGACGTGAAAACGGAAGTGAGGCAGTAACACTTTCTGTTTTCAAATATTTTATGGACGAGATTTTTTCCAGACGCAGCGCGGGCGCAAGTTCTTTGCCCAGAAGCGAGTTTTGCATTTCAAAGGCAATCGCCTCGCGCGCATACGTTTCCCCGAGTGTGTGAAGCACGCGGCTTTCTTCTTGTATGGCGATTCCCAAACCGAACGTCCAGTAGATTGCCGCAATATAGGCCGCCACCGCACCCCCAATAATACCAAGGAGTGCTAACGTAATAAACCCCTTCTTATTCAGCCCGATAAAAGAACCAAACGAAACATTCCGAAGCCACCCGTTGGCAGGCAAGAGACGACGCGAGTAAGAAAGGGTTGAGGTAGTCATGAAAAATACTTTATATTTTTTCTGCCGCACGCAGTTTTGCAGACCGCGCACGAGGATTTTTATTGATTTCTACGATATGGGGCTGCAACGGTTTTGGCGTAAGGATGCTGATATGCCCGTCTGCGGACTCTTTTTTGAAAAAATTCTTTACGATTCGGTCTTCCAGCGAGTGAAATGAAATTACGATAATCTTCCCTTTGGGCTTAAGAACCGCGACCGCATCACCCAGGGCACTCGCAATATTCTCAAACTCTTTATTTACTGCGATGCGAAGCGCCTGGAAGGTTCGGGTCGCCGGATGAATCTTTCCTACTCTTCTCGGGACACATTTTTGAATAATCTCCGCAAGTTCGTTTGCCTTGGTAATTTTTTTACGTGTACGGGCAGCAACGATCCCTGCGGCAATTCTCTTGGCGTTTCGTTCCTCTCCATACTCCCAAAGTAAAGTTCCGATTGCGTTCTTCGACCAGCGATTAACAATTTCTGCTGCGCTAATGCCGTCACTTGCGGTATGATATCGCATGTCAAGCGGTTCATCTTTTAAAAACGAAAACCCTCG
>JACOZD010000021.1 GCA_016181525.1 Candidatus Tayloriibacteriota bacterium
TGTAAATTTTGTCATACGCTCACAAAAACCCCACTCACGGAGCTAGGTTAAGGCAAGCAAAGAAAAAACCGCCTCGAGAGAGTCCCGAGGTGGCTATATGAGACCAGTCTATTATTGGTCGGACTTTACACAACTGGTGTACAGTCCATTGTAGATATTATCACAAACCCAATGTTACGCAAGTTCTCCATTCCCTATTCTCGCGTTTTCAAGAATTAGGATGTATACCAAAAATCAGCCCGATATCTCAAATACCTTCTGCCTTGAAGAAAAACCAGAAATAAGCGGCCGGCTTGGCTTTGACAAAAATTTTCATTTAGATGACTTCCTTTCTATATTCCAGATATTTAGCGACACCAGGGCCACGGCCACAAGCCCGAGGACAATCTGATAGCGGAGGGGGAAGGTGGCGGCGTAGGAGAAGGCGAAGGCAAACGGTGAGATACCGAGGACAGTAGCGGCGATGTAGGTACGCAGAGGAATAGGCACGAAGAGCCCATAGGCGTAGCTTAGGATATCCACGGGCACAGTCAGCCGAAGGAGTAAAGTGTTTAAAAAAAGATGTCGCTCCGGCATGATGCGACGAATCTTTTCAATCTTCTGAAGATTAATGAAGCGAGAGAGAATGGGCTGACCCCACCTCCGAGCGATGCCGAAAGCGATGACTGCACCGATTGTCCAAGCGATGATATTGACGAGCGCGGTGAAAATCGGTCCCCAAAGAGCCGAAGCCACCGGAAGGAGAGGAAAAACACTAAACGGGGCAACCACGATGGCCGCCACCTGGAGAAGAAAGTAGAGAGTCAGTCCGAGTTCGTCTCGGTTTGAGACGATACCGGCGAGTCTTTCACTATATTTGTCGGCAAGAAAAGAAGCAAGCATAAAAAGGAGAATAATGACGATTAGAGCAACAAATTGCTTGAAAAATTTATTTTTCATTTTGCGATAATCAATGCTTTGATGTACTCCTCGGTGATGTCGCCGAAGATTATTCTGGCAATCTGGCCCTGCTTGTTTATGAGCGCGTGAACATTGGTGTAGTTGATGTTGTAGAGACGTTTAACCTCTCCGTGCCGGTCGAGAGCGATGGGAAAAACAATCCCTCTCTCGGCGATGAAGCGGCGCACGGTCTCGGGTTCCTCCTCTATGTTCACGCCAATCACCTCCAGCTCGTTCTTGTACGTTTTATACCACTCGTTCAGGCGCGGCATGCTCCGGCGGCAGTTTAGACACCATGTTGTCCAAAAATCCAGAATGACCGGCTTGCGGCCCAGGTACTCGGAGAGCTTAATCTCGCCTCCGGCAAGCGACGGCAAAACAAAATTCGGGGCGGGAGAGAGTCCTTTCGTCATATCCACCACGAACGAGGGCCCGCCATCCTCCGGCTTGAGGAGAACGAAGGCGACGACAGCTGTGGCAAGTATCAACAGGACGACTGCAATTTTGTTTTTCATAAAGACACATGCCCTCGCCGAGTTTCGTCAAGGGATAAAACAGCTAGTATCTAAAATCTATCATCAAATTTCTCCAGACAGACCGAGTTGATGCAGTACCTTTGGCCGGTGGAGGTAGGTCCGTCGTCGAAGAGGTGGCCGAGGTGCGAATCGCACTTGGCGCAAACGGCCTCGGTGCGCCGCAAACCGCCCGAAGTGTCTTCATAGAGCTTGACGGCGCCGGGCAGAGCGGCGTCGAAGGAGGGCCAGCCGGTGCCGGAATCAAACATAGTGTCGGAATGGAAGAGTTGGTTGCCACAAGCCGAGCAGACGTAAACCCCTTTTTTATTGTCGTGGACAAAGCGGCCAGAGAACGGCGGCTCGGTACCCTTCTCGCGCATGACGTGATACTGAATGGGAGTTAATTTTCTCTTCCAATCTTTCTCTTTATCTTCCATGCGATTTCAACAAATAGGCAAACTCCTTTTGGACCTTCTCGAGTTTGGGATTAATGATAATTTGGCAGTAAGGGGCAGTGATGCGGCGGTCATAGTAGTCTTTATGATACTCCTCGGCCGGATAAAACGCATTCAACGGTCTAATCTCCGTGACGATGGGGGCGCCGAATTGCGATGAGCGATTGAGCTCGGCCACGAACTTCTCCGCTTCCTCTCTCTGTCTGTCATTAGTATACAAAATAATAGAGCGGTACTGGGTGCCGGAATCTCCCCCCTGGCGATTTAGCGTAGTCGGGTCGTGGGAGCCGAAGAAGACGGTCAAGAGGTCCTTGAAACTGACCTCCGACGGATTAAAGTCAATTTTGATGACCTCGGCGTGACCAGTCTCTCCGCCGCTCACCTTTTCGTAGGTAGGGTCCGGAGAAACTCCTCCGGCGTAGCCGGGCGCGACCGACACCACACCCTTAAGCATCTTAAAAACCGCTTCAGCGCACCAGAAGCAGCCACCGCCAAAGACTGCTATCTCCTCTAGCGTCATGGCAGATAAAAGGTCAAATCGAAAGGGGCCAGGGTTCGGGGATAAAAAGGAAAGCCAAGGCGGCGCCGAGCAGGGCGATATTTTTGTTGAAGTTAACCATCTCTCCCATTCTCTGCATCGGGTCGGCTACCTTCCAGAAGGCGTGCATGACAAAACTGACCGGCAGGAGAAAGAGCGCCAGAAAGAGCACAGCCAGCTCGACCTGGTAGCCCAAGATAATGCCTGCCCCGCCGAGCAGAATGAGAAGTCCAGTCACTGCCACTGCCAACTTCGACGCCGGCACGCCTTTGGAGGCGGCATACCGACTGATACCGCCAAAGTTAGCGAAGTGGTTAAAAGCGTTCATGACAAAGAACCCGCCGAAAAGAATTCTGCCCAGCAAAAATAGATACTCCATAATTTTCGATTTAGCTTGTAACTACATTCAGTATATCACAAACAACCCCGACGGATGTCGGGGCTGCTGCAGTTACCTTCGGCGCTTCTTGCCGCCTTTGCGGCTCTTTCGCCTCTTGGCGCGCCGAGCCTTTCTTCTTTTTGCCATTTGTTTTTTCCGCTTCCCTCCCATCCAAGTTCACGAGTCGAGAGCGGAAGCAAGATTAGTAATGCTCGACTAAAAAATTATAGCGCACAATGTGTCTAATTTCTTAGAATTTTTTCAAAACTGTGGATAAGTGAGAAAAAAGTTTCTCCAAGAAATTTTTACTCTCTTGTATGAGGTGACACCTCATAGCTTTTTGAGAATGAGAATGGGGTCAGCCACCTTTTCTTGAATAGTGGCTGACCCCATTCCATTCTCAAGAGAGGTGTTTAGAGGTGTATTTGGCAATCTCCAACATGTTGACCACCGGCTTGCCGTCAAAAACGGCTTTGAGCTTGTCGTCGGTGTTGATGTTGCGTTTGTTGGCGGGGTCTTGGAGGTTGTGCTTCTTAATATAAACCCAGATATTTTTAACCACCTCCGACCGAGGCATCGGACCATTGCCGACCACGGCCTCAAGTTCTGGGCTCAAGTTCATCGGCTTCATAAACGCAGAATTTGCTTTTGGCATACGATAAATCTATTAATCTTTCTAATAACTCTATGATACCACCACTCCGGCTGGCCATAAAGTCAGTGGAACCCAGCAAAAAAGAGCCTCTAGTAATTCTAGGTAACGAGAGGCTCTTTGTGTATGACACCGGAATGTCAGAAATAGTGGGTTACTTCACGATATTGGTGTTGCTGCAAGACATGAATGATGCGTTCGTTGTCGTGGCGCACCACCGCCATCATGCACCGAAACTGGCTCGGTCGCTCAAAGTTTCGCAACCGGCTGATGTCCAAATATGCCCTCTCCCCTGAACGGGCAAAGATGCTGTATGGCAAGGAGGTGGACATAAGCATGCCGTATTTAGTCCACGGCCGCTCGAGAGAAATCTCGAACGCGCGGAGGGCTTGTCCGCCGTCTTCGTTTTTGGCGTATTTCACGAAGGCCAGCCAGTGCATCCATTCGCCGATTTTCTCTCCATTGCAGAGGATAAAACCAACCGGCCCGTGTTCGGACTGCAGTTCCGAGAGGTAGAGAGTCCGCGGCGGCCCGGGCGGTTCTCGGTGATGAACATAGTCATCCACCTTCACCTCTTTGGGGAAAAGCTCGCTGTCATTGAGGTTCTCTCGATATCCCGTTTTACCCAAGAAGGTGACGAATCGTCTGCACTCATCGGGCGAGAAACCAAGCAGGCGACAACTCGGGAATCCGAGAGCCCTGCCCTTGCGGATAATTTCGGTAAGCGAGAGCGTTTCATTGGAGTTGTCAGAAAAACTCTTGAGCTTGTAACTGAAAATCCCGGCATCAGACGCAACATACACCACTCCGGTAATGTAGCCGAGGACGACGGAGAAGACAACCTCCCCTTTGCGAACGCAGGTGATGGCGCCCGTGGGAGCAGTGATGCTCGCCGGCGCCTCGAACATTTCTTCCCACAGTTTTTCTGGCTCACAAGCCGCCAAAAGTTGTCCGACTTTCGCCGCTGGGTCCTCTTTCGACAGTTTATCGAAAAACTTTTCCAGTTGGATCGAGCGATCCGTCGGGTCACAGAAGAACATTAAGGGCTGCTTGATTGGATCCGAGTCCGTAGGCCAGCGGCGCTGGACCTGGCTATCAAGTTCTTCAGTGATAAAGATTGCGTGCTGGTCGAACTCTTTGATCCGACCGGCGATAGTAATTTCTGGAATAGCGTCTAGACCAAGTGTGGCGCCAAGTGTGTCTCCCTTGCCGTAGGGCACCTTGCGGAGTGTTTCGCCGCCGCTTGCTTCCATAAGTTCCCGCCACGCGCCAATGAGTGCATTAATGCACACGTCACAGTAAATACGTTCAATGCCTTGCATAATAGAATCTCTTTTCTCATGTTTGTTGTTGTAAAAGGACGGTCTTGGAAAATCACATTTGACTTTCTTAACTAGAAGCAATGTAATCCATCTTTGGGAGTTTGTCAAAAGAACTGCGGGGTAGTGACAAGAGTCTTATTCGGGCTGCGGGGCTTGGATTCGAACCAAGATAGGCAGCTTCAAAGGCTGCTGTCCTACCGTTAGACGACCCCGCAAAGCTTAATTATTTTGCCCCAAAAGTTTGATAACGGCAAGTTCGAGGGGGAGGGTGGGAAGGGCGGCATAGCGGAGCATGTCGGCCGCCGAGAGAAGCTCCCGCAGGCAGTCGGCGCTGACGGCGCTTCCTTTGTCCTCGGCCATTTTTTTAAGAGCGGCAAAATCGTCCGGCGAGAACTCGGCGGAGAGCTCCGACTCCATCTCCTTGGCGAAGCGAAGAAGAAGAATAGAGCGCATCCACTCCAGGGCGCGCCTAAGAAAGATGCTCATGTCCGCCCCGCCCTCTGCCACTCTCCGAACGACTTTTAGGCACTCATCCGCCTGCCGCTCCGAGAGAGCGGCGACAAACTTTCGAACCAAGGCAGAGGGCGGGGCGCCGGTAGCCGCCTCGACTTCGCTCGCCGAAATTTTGTCGTCCTTGGAGAAACTGGCTGTCTTTTGGAGGATGCCGAAGGCGTCACGGAAGGAGCCGTCGGCCAGGAGAGCAATCAGTTCGGCCGCCTCGGCCTCAAGCGAGAGCCCTTCGCGCTTGGCCGCCCTGGCCACCACCTCCGCCAAGACTTTGCGACTCGGTTTACGAAAGGTGTGCATCTCGCACCGCGAGACGATGGTCTCCGGCAGTTTCTCAACCTCGGTGGTGGCCAGAATAAAGACAGCGTGCGGCGGCGGCTCCTCCAGGGTTTTCAAGAGCGCGTTAAAGGCCTCTTTGGTCAGCATATGAACCTCGTCAACGATGTAAACCTTATAAGGTGAGGAAAAAGGAAGAACGGCCACGGCCTCGCGCAAAGCTCGGACATCGTCGATGCCGCGGTTAGAGGCGGCGTCAATTTCGTAAATGTCGGCTGGAGCCGTGCCGAGCTCGCGCGCCAGGATGCGGGCCACCGAGGTCTTGCCCGTGCCGCGGGAGCCGGCAAAGAGGTAGGCATGGGAGAGGCGGCCGAGAGAAAGGGCGCCCTGAAGGACTTTGACGACATGGTCCTGCCCGGCCACCTCGCTCCATTTCTCGGGCCGGTACTTGCGATAGAGAACCAAACTCTGCATAAGGGGATTATATTCACAAAAACAAAAAACAGAAAGGCCAGCACGACACCTTTCTGTCTTCAGCCCAGCGACGCAGCGGAGAGGGGGGTTTTAAGGAGAAACAATTTAATCATGACCTCCGTGGATGAACCTGGGGAAACACTGCGCCACACCTTTGCCGGTACTATGTTCAACCTAACACAAAAACAAATAAAGTTCGTGTGGAAAACCTCCGCCACTTCCCACAAAAAAGGACCGCCCATCAGTTTCTACAGCAGAGCTGATGATGAGCGGTCCAACTGGATATAGATGGCCTATGGCCTATAGAGATTTATAACGGGCCTGCTTGGTCAGAGCCGTGGCTCCTCCCGTCAGGTTGTTCGTCCTTGCCTCCATTTTCACTTTGTTGACTTAGACGCGTTCGGGATTTGAGACAAAACGACATTGAAAAGAAACCGCTTTCCAAACTTGTCCGACTAAAGAGTACACTATCTCCCATCCACGGCAAGAGAACTTATCCACAACCAAAAGAAAAAACCCCGACGTTCGCGAGAGCGAAGTCGGGGTTTGAATTTTACTTACCATCTCTTGTAGCCGTAGCGATAAAGTCCGGAATAGGCGTTCACATCCGCGTCGAACGTCGTTACTCTGTCAAACCGCGCCCAGCCGGGGCGAGGATGGTAGTAACCGTACTCACCGCGCTCGAAACGATTCGGCAGGTGGATTGAGAAGTGGAAGAAACTGTTTAGTGTGACCTTGGTTCGCTCGTAGTGAAGGTGAGGCGCGTAGGGGTCGGCTCCAGTCTGGTGGAACCGATACTCGACACCCCCCGAATAACTGTTATAGCCGGGACCTTTCTCGGCCACAGCCACCGAGGCGGCGAGAGTCAAACCGATGAGAAGAGCTATGATTTTCGTTGTCATTTTCACTGATTTCCTTTCTTTACCCGTCCACCGAAGGCGATAGCTTGGACACCGGGTGTCCAAGCGAAAAAACTACTCCCCAATTTCGACGAGAGACGGCCGGAAGGTTTTGTCGAGAACGACCTTCTGGGTGCGCCAGGCGTGAATCCTGCCCTCCTTCAGAGTCACCTCCACCACTAAGCCAGACATAGTCTCTTTGGATAAGTTCTGGTCGAAGATAAAGTTGCCGAGACTGTAGAAAATGGGAGCATTGCGATAAATCTCCACCTCCTGCGGCAGGTGAGGATGATGACCGACGACCAAGGCGGCGCCGGCATCGACGGCCCGACGAGCCAGCTCCCGCTCGCGCTTACCAGACCGCACTTTGTACTCCTCTCCCCAATGAAAGCCGACTATCAAAACATCAACCGCTCTAGCCGCCTTTCTGATTATTTTTTCGAAGTCAGGCGAACCAGCCAAAAGGATACCAGAACGCCCTTG
>JACOZD010000016.1 GCA_016181525.1 Candidatus Tayloriibacteriota bacterium
TCGAAAGCGCGAACCAGCCGCGGACATTCTCATTGAGTGAGATTTTAACGCCATAGAGAGGACTGCCCGGCAGAGCTCTCTCCGCCCCGGCCGCCACACTCCCCAAAACAGCTAGAAAAACGGCGGCCGCGGCTAACCCCCGACTGAAGAAGAAAGAGAAGAAAGAAAAAGAATGGGCGGCCGGGGCGGGCGGGCGGGAGTGAATATGACCAAGAAGAAAGGTTCTCAAACTCTCCTTCTCCCCCGGGCGGAGAACGGCATTCCGGCCGAGCCGCTTTAAAATTTGTTCAATGGTTAGTTTCATACTTCAAAATTTCCCGCAGTTTTTTCAGAGCCCGGTTCAACCTGACCGAGATTGTATTTTCGCTCTCACCGAGCACCGCCGCAATTTCCTTGGGTCCGAGACCGCCAAAATAACGCATCTCTATTACCTCCCGGGCCTCGGGAGAGAGACGAGAAAGCCCCTCCATTGCCTCTCTGGCCTCGGAGAAGATGGTTCCTCCTTCATCCGAGTACACATCCTCGGCCAAAACTCCGTTTTCCAAAAGCTCGTCGAGCGAGGCACTCTTGGCTCTGCGATACTCATCTACCACCAGGTTCCTGGCTACCCGGAAAAGGAAAGAGGACATGTGTGCGATTTTCTGGCCGCGGCAGAGGTACTCCCAGGTCCTGACAAAAACATCCTGGAGGAGGTCTTTGGCCTTTTCGCGGTCGGAGACTTTAAGAGCCAGAAAGCGGAAAAGGCGGTCGGCGTGCTCCTCGTAGGCCTCCATAAACAGACGCTCAATTTGCTCATGGCTCTGCATCTAATAGACGGTTCAAAAAAGGCGCGCTTACAGCCGCCTTTTGGCGAAGCATACCGCCAAAAAGAAAAAAAGAAAGGCCAGGAGAAACGCGGCCGCGACGTCGGTTAGATAATGGAGATGCAAGGCCAGCCGGCTCCAGGCCACGAAGCCAATGAGGGCCGCGGTGAGCGCGGCCGCGGCTCCGCGGGCCGCCTTTCCCCAAGAAGACCAGTAAACATAAAGCAAAGAGAGAACCAGAGCCGAAATTAAGGCCACGTGGCCGCTCGGCAGACTGCCTCCATCCTTCGAAATAAGCGCGTCCGGCGGTCGAGGCAGAGCGAGCCACAACTTCAAGGCAGAGGTGACGAGCAACGTGCCCGCGACGGTGATAGTGGTAACCAGCGCCTCCTTCCGCCGCCCGTAAAATAAGAGAGTCGCCGCCAAAATCAAAGAAGCGGCAGTCACAGGCACTGGGTCGAAAACATACTCCGCCAAAAGAAAAAGTTTCTCCACCTCCCCATCATAACAACTTCAGAGCCAGTTTAAAACGGCGGGGTTTACTGCGGGATGGACTTCAAGGTCACGGTCAAAGCCTTCTCTTTGCCTTGATGAAGAATTTTGAGTGTCATCCGGTCGCCGACCCTCTTCTTGCGGACAATGGCTGACAGCCGACCGCTCTCGGCCGTGAGTTTGATGCCATCCGCCTCCAAAATAATGTCGTTCTCCACAATACCAGCCAGGTCGGCGGGCGAGCCGGGGACAACCGCGCTCTCGCCTCGGCCGGTGCCGCGAGTAATAAGAACCCCGTAGTCCACCGGGAGCTGATTCCGCTCTTTAAGCTCGGGAGTAATCTGGACGTAGCGCACCCCTAGGAAAGGCCGCTCGATTTTGCCGGTTTTCTTGACCGACTCCACCACTCCCGCCACACTGTTCGACGGCAGAGCGAAACCGATATTCTCCGAGCCGCGGGCCATGGCCACATTCACCCCCACCACCTTGCCGGAGAGCGAAAGGAGGGGACCGCCGGAGTTGCCGGGGTTAATGGCGGCGTCGGTCTGAATAACTTCCGAGAGTTCCTCCACCCGACCCGAGGCGTCGCCGGCAAAAACCGTCCGGGAGAGGCCGGAGATCACCCCAACCGAGACGGTATTTCTGAACTCGGAGAGGGCGTTGCCGATGGCGATGGCCGTCTGGCCGACCTTGAGTTTGTCAGAGTCCTCAAAGACAAGGTACGGAAAATCCTTGCCGGGCAGCTTGAGAACGGCGATGTCTAGAACCGGGTCCAGAACCACCACCTCGGCCGTAAACTTCCGCCCGTCGCTCAAAAAAACCGTGTATTCCGCCGCCCTGTCCGCCACCACGTGCCTGTTGGTGACGATGTAGCCATCGGCCGAGACAAAGAAGCCCGAGCCGCCGCCCACCTGCCGCCTCTCGGTGCCGCCTTGAGGCGAGAAGAAGTCGCCGAAAAAGTCATTGAAGAAGGGGTCGCTGAAAATGTCAGACGAGACAGAAACGTTTTTGGTGATGATAATAGAGACCACGGCCGGCGCCGCTCGCCGCACCGTCTCAACCACTAACGACTCCTCAATAGAGGGCGCCGTCCGGCCCTTATCTCCAATATCTCCAACCTCTCTGGCCACATTCTCGATGTAGCTCCGCAAAAATGATTCATAAAGTCGGTCCTTGTTGAGAGAGATGAGGAGCGCGCCGACAGCCGTCAAAATGACGGCGGTAAGGATACTGCCCGCCACCGCCGCCTTAAACAACGCCGCTATTTTCTCTCTATCTTTCATAATTATTCAGGCCGACAAAAACTAAAACTTAAAGGCGTCCTCGCTCCACTTTTCCCACACGGGCTGGACGAAATAAACCAAAACGATAATGGGAACAAAAAAAGCGGAAAACAAGATAAAAGCGATGAAGTTCAAAATCCTCATTAATTCGTCCTTATTGAGCCAATTTCTTCTAAAATTCTTCTAAAAATTCTTCTAAAAACTCCTTTCCAAAAATTTCCAAAAAAACCGACAAGAGGAATTATAATCAGAAACTAAAATAGAAGCAACTCCGGTGTACACAGCAAACCAACATGCTCACATAACAGCGATCGCGCTTACGTGAGCAAACGAGTAAACGAGTGAGGTAGTGAGAGGTAGTGAGGTGGCGATGAGCCCGACCAAGGCGCCTCGCAGGGACGTCGAGGTCAGTGACCGCATCAGACGTTTGGAGCGCGCCTAGGCGGCGCGCTCCATCTGACAGCTGAACTTGGCGATGTTAAAGAGAAAGAGAAAAACAATGGCGACGATGGTGAGAACGGCATGCGCTAAAGCCATTAAAATTGTTGCTATGCAAGTTTGTACACCTTGGCTCCCTCCTTGGCCTTCTGCGACAGTTTGACGGCCGCATCATCGCCCCTGCCCGCGCTCTCCACATCTTTGTGGTCAACCTGGATAGAGGAGACAGTGTCCTCAAACTCACTGTCGCCTTTGACGATTTTTACCCTGTCTCCTCTCTTAAGGCCGCCGGCCAGTTTAACCACCGCCACGCCGATTTTGCCGTACCAGTGGGTAATAGTGCCGATTTCTTTTTCTTCTGCCATGTTCAAATTTTTTAAGAATTAAAATCGACCTTTTAACAGAAATTCTTCCACAAGTATAT
Organism: Candidatus Tayloriibacteriota bacterium; assembly: GCA_016181525.1. Lineage (GTDB taxonomy): Bacteria > Patescibacteriota > Minisyncoccia > Phycocordibacterales > JACOZD01 > JACOZD01. The sequence continues at coordinate 3,441 of JACOZD010000016.1, forward strand.
ACCCGCCTCTTTATTAAGTCCACATCAAATCACTATCCTAACCGGGGTGACTATCGGGATTCGAACCCGAACTAGACCCTTCACAGGGGTCTGTGCTAGCCATTACACCATAGTCACCGTGTTGAAAGCTGACAGCTAAAAGCTATCTATAGCTTGGCGCTTGCTCTTTTATACCAGACTTTAAGTTAGCAAGTCTAGCAAGAGCGTAGAGCAGACTGGAGAGGCGGTTTAAGAAGGCGAGAGTATGGGGGCCGAGCGCGGCCGAGCCGCCGCCGCCCTCCTCCGCCTCTCGGCTTCGGACGAGCAAGCAGGCGGCAATCACTCTCCGCTCCGCTCTTCTGGCCACCGTCCGGCTGTAGTCGAAGAGGGCCGAGAGCTCGCTCCCGCCGGGGATGAAGAAAGTCTTGATTGGCGGCAAGACCTTTTCAATCTCATCCACTACCCTCTCCATCTCCTTGACCTTGGCGGGGAAAATAGTTTTGGGAGCGCCGGCAAGCTCGGCCTGGGCGACAAATAAACCCTCCTGAATCCAATGAAGGAGATTAGGAATCTTCTGCCCGCCCGCCTTGAATTCAACTCTCTTCGACTTGACCTTAAGAAAACCGAGCAAAGAGTTAATCTCGTCCAAGGCGCCCAAGGCCTCGGCCACGGCCGAGCTCTTGGAAATTCTTTGATTGCAGCCGAAAGTTTTGGTGGTGCCCGCATCGCCCTTGCGAGTGTAGAGCATTGCTGTATTATATCATATTCGTATGCTTCATAACGCACTGGTTTTGGCGGAGACTTTTTTGTTTTTGTACTTTGCTTTCCTCACCGGCGCCGTCCTCTTACCGCGGCTCGGCCTCAAGGACATCCGAGGCGTTATATATGTCACCCGATCAGTTTTACTCGGTTTGGGTGCATTAGCCCTTGCCGGTTTTGTTTTGGGAATTTTTGGTTTATTCAAAAGCGGTCTGCTTTGGATTGTAGTCGCGGTTTTTCTGGCATTGTCGCTAAACCGCATTCGCCGACATGCTTCTTTCTTATCGGCGAGAGGCGTGAGTTCACTTTGGGAAAAGATTCAGTCAGCATTGAAAGGTGACAGTTTCTTGAAAATTCTCGTCCTAATCTGGCTCGCTGCGAACTTCACGCTTAATTTTGTGCCCATTACTGCTCATGACACGAAGGATTATCATCTGCCCATAATCCAGGATATTGTTTCAAAGGGCAAAATTGATTTTACGGAGACTATCGAACACTATCGCTTCTCGCCGGTTCTTGCCGAAACAATGTATGCAATCCCCGCCGCCCTGTTTGGAGAAAAAAACGCTCCATTCGTCTTTCAATCTTTGCAATACATGACTCTGCCGCTCTTCTTGGGTCTGGTATATGATTTTTTGAGACGCAGAATCAAAAATAGTTTCCTTATTCCTGTCGCCCTTTTAGCCATTATGGGAATAATGGATTTTCAAAGGGAAGTCTTGCACGGCGGGTATGTTGACACCTTCGCCTTCGTCTACGGTTTTGCCGCAACCTTGCCGTTCATTGATTACGCCACGGCCAAAAGAGGAAGCGACTTCCCGGCGCTGGCATTTTCGGCAGTGATGCTCGGTATTTCTTTGGGAATGAAATACTTTGGATTTTTCTTCGGTTTCTTGAATTTCATATTTCTGGCGGTGGCATGGCGAAGGTTCAAACTTCCGGCCCGGCACTTTTCTAAAATGCTCCTTAAATTTTCTCTTATCGTCGCTGTTATTGGAGTATTTTGGTACGGCAAAAATTTCGTGTACTATCATAACCCGTTTTACCCGATGTTCTCGAATGACCCGGCCGTAGAGATAACCAAAAAAGGAATATCCTCATACCTCATAGAACGCAATATCCAGAATTTTGCGCTATTTCCGTTCGCTCTTTTCGGCCAGCGGTTTGTGGATGAAAACGAGAGCTCAAGCCGATTGGTCGCCCTGGCCTACTTTGCGCTCCTTTATGTCTTCATATTTTTAAAACTGATATTCCGCCGAAAGTTCAGTTTGAATGAAATCTTGCTCTTTATTTTTATAGAGGGGTATCTGGCATTTCATTTCGCGTTGTCGCATTACATCCGATATCTCCTGCCGCCGGTAATCATTCTGCCCGCTCTCTTGGCGTTGCTCGGAGACAGTTTGTACAATCATTTCCAAACGAAGCTGTCGAATAAAAGGTTCAGATTGTTCGGTTATTTCACTAAAATTGTTTGCAGTGCCGCTTTAGTTTTCCTTTTTCTCGGTAATTTTCATTATTTCAAGATTCGTTTCTTCCATATCATTGGCAAATATAACCAAGAAGAGTATATCCGGAAGATTGGCAGTCAATAGCTGTAAAATTTTATCGGGATTTACGATTTACCCTCCAGACCAGAAATTTTAACGCTTCAAGAACAGTGGCCAGCCCGTAGCCCAAGCTGCGGCGGAAGTTCAAGGAAGAGGCCTCTTCAAAATATCGCACGGGCACCGGAATGTCCCCGATACTGAATCCGTTTTTTACAACGGCGAAAAGCATTTGAGTATCGAAAACGAAATCATCAGAGAAATGCTCGTAGCCGGTTTTTTCCAAAACCTTGCGGCTGTAGCCGCGCATGCCTGTGTGCCACTCCGACAGATTGCGCCCGCTCACCATATTTTGAAAAGTGGTCAGCAGGCGGTTGGCGAAATATTTATAACGCGGCATTCCCCCCGCCAACGCTTCTCGTCTGCTCCTGATTCTGGAACCAAGTATTACATCAAAATATTCATCACGAATGAACTCGACAAAATATTTAATCAGTTTTGGGTCATATTGATAATCAGGATGGACCATGATAACAATTTCTGCTCCCTCCTCGAGCGCCAGCCGATAGCAAGTTTTCTGATTGCCTCCATAGCCGAGATTTTTTTCATGCCGGAAAATGAGAATGGGTTTGCGGTTTTCCGGCGGCGGATTGTCAACTGCAGTCTTTAGATAAAAATTCGGGTGCTGGCGGGCAAAATTCTGCGCCACTCTGACTGTCTCATCCGGAGAGGCGTCATCAACCAGGATAAGCTCGTCCACCAGGTGAAGCGGAATGTCGTTTATTGTCCGTTCGACCGTGGCCGCGGCCTTATATGCAGGCAGAACAACAATCACCTTCTTCTTCAACATTATGAGAATCTTACTTAAACGACGGTCATAAATCAAAATCGGAGGCGACCTTATTGCGCGGGAGAGGACTTGGTCACAGATATTCGCCTGCTGGCGAATTCTGCGACCCCGCCTCACTCGCCTGCGCTCGTTCCGGCTTGCAAGTCCTCGCTCGAAGACTCTCGCCCCGTGTTCGCTCTAAGAATCGCTGTGGCCCCTCAAGCGTACGTGTCTTCTAATTCCACCACCCGCGCGTTATCACATCTTATCACTTTTTGCCTCCTCGGCGCTGGATTCCGGAATAGCAGACTCGGCTTCCGGCTCCCTAACTCTCATAATGTTCCGCATCTCGCGGCGAATCTCTTTGGCCGCCTTTTCCCGAATATGATAGAGCTTGGCCCGGCGAACCTTGGCCCGGCGCAGAATTTCAATTTTATCTATATCAGGAGAGTACAGAGGAAAGATTTTCTCCACTCCCACCCTGTCAATAACTCGCCGGACGGTAAAGGTCGCCCCCGGCTCCCGGCCGTGCTTTCGACAAAGAACCAAACCCTCAAAGGCCTGCAGGCGCGTTTTGTCTTTCTCCTTTATCTTTGTCCAGACGCGCACCGTGTCTCCAGAACGCAAGGGTAAGTTGGCGCGTTCCTCCATATTGACCGGCGAGATTTTGATGCCGCGAGTCTCCATGTCAGAGAAAGAATTTATCACATCGCTTATGCTTTGGCAATAAAACCAATGCTCTCCTCCGCCGCGGCGAAGTCGGCTGGCAAGGTTGCGGCAACTTCCCTCTCTCTCCCCGCCAAATCCTTAAAGATTAAAGTGTGGGCATGGAGAGCTAATCGTCCAAAACCCAAAAGACAGGGCTGTTTGAACGCGTAGAGCTTGTCGCAGACCACCGGGTGGCCGATGGCCTTAAAGTGCACCCGGAGCTGATGAGTTCTGCCGGTCTTCGGTTCGGCCTCGAGATAACTCGCTCCTCCCGCTCGGGCCAGCACTTTATACTGCGTCACCGCCTCACGTCTCTCCCCCCTCGAGCCGGGCCCGGCTGACCACTTTCTAAAATCACCCCGGCTCCGGCCGATAGGCCGGTCAATAAAACCAAAGGGCTCGCTAATTTCTCCCCAAACAAAAACTCTGTAAATTTTTCTGACCTGGCGCTTTTTAAACTGCTCCTTCAAAAACAAAAAGGCCGCCTGGTTTTTAGCCACCAGCATGGCGCCGGAGGTCTCTCTGTCCAGCCGATGAACAATGCCGGAGCGCTTGATTACCTTATTCGAAAGAACCAGCGGCTCGCCCACATCGCGCGCATTCTTAAAATTCTCCGCCACCCAGTCGGCGAGAGTCTTCTCGCTTGTCCGGCCGTCCGGATGCACCGTGAGGCCCGGCGGCTTATTCAAGACCGCCAGGTTTTCGTCCTCATAGAGAATCTCCACGTTGAACTCTTTCATCATTCTTACGGCAGGATGCGGAAGTCGACGAAGTCTCGGGTGGCTTCCTTCCATACTACCGATAGATTATTGACCCGCGCCCCCGGCGGACCCTCTCTCAAATCTTTGAGGAAGTCCTTGACGGCGGCGCGCTCGCCCTCGGCCACAATCTCCACGCTGCCGTCCGGGAGATTCTTCGCCGCACCGCAGACTCCCCTCTCTGCGGCTTTCTCCTTTGCATAAGCGCGGAAGAACACTCCCTGCACCAACCCGCTTACTCGGCACTCCACTCTAACCATCTGCGTTTGGCGGCCCACGGCACTTCCTTCCAACATTTAGTTAGTTCCCCTGATATATTTCTTGTTGATAGTAACAGAAACGTACCCGAGGCCGATGAACACAAAACCGAGAATCACGAGGGAAATCGGCCATCCTAGAGAATCCGCAAAATACTTGCTGGTGATAT
>JACOZD010000014.1 GCA_016181525.1 Candidatus Tayloriibacteriota bacterium
TATTTTGTTCTAATGATGCCGCGACAATCTTAGCGTCATAATTTGATATTGATATAGCCGATACGCCCCACTCATCCACATCTTCTTTGAATGGTCCCAGATCTTGGGCCAATACTTTATTGGACTCCAATTCCTTACGAAGATTAATAAAATGTCTTTTAACTTGATGCTGGTTCTGACTTAGGATAAGGACAAATTTTTTCTTTTGTTTGCCCAGAATGGCCCAAATTGGATAGGAGAGGGTAAAGATGGTCGATTTTGCCGAACCCCTGAAGGCAGAGATAACTATCAGAGGATCACTCCCCTCGGTAAGCATGAGCATCTCTTTCTGAAATGGGGCTGTTTCATACTTCACATAATGACTCATATAGAAGTGGAAAAACCAATTGTGGCTTTCCTTGGTAATAGAAGTTCTAACAGCCCTATTCTTCATCATGCTATCTACAAGTTCCCTGTTTAATATTGTTTTGTTATTTTTCTTCTTCATTTGTTAACGAAGCTAAGGCCAGCGCTTTTTGCACCAGCTTCTTTTGCTCCGATGTTAATTCCTCTGTTTTTATGTGACCCGATATCTCTAGGCGATTTGTATAGTTAGCATGATGGTGCTTAAGCCAGAAGATTATGGCGGTCATGTTCTTGTCTCGAATCGCTGACATGAGCTGGGATTCGGCCATATCATTTACGAGCAAGGATCCTTCGCTTAGAGCTGAATCAGATGCCTTAGCAAATTCGGGATCATCTTTCCGCCAGCGGTAATATGTCATTCGGCTAATGCCAACTTTTTCACAAGCAATCTGAATAATCGGCGTCTTTTTAAGTTGTTCAAGCAAAAAAGCTTTTTGATCTTTTTTCATATCTTTTTAGCATTAAGGCCAGTTAATTTTTCCCAACGTTTTAAAATCACTTGGGCGTAGACGGGACTTTTCTCCATCCCATAACACCTACGCTGCATTTTTGTAGCGGCCACAAGAGTACTCCCGCTCCCCGAAAATGGCTCCACAATAAGGTCACCTCGCTTGGTAAGAACTTTGATGTAGGGAATGAGGATCTCAATCGGCTTGGTTCCAAATATTATTCCTTGGCCGGATGACTTCTCGTCTGCTGCCACGAATTCAATGAAATCCGTGGGGCAGATTTTCTTTCCTTTCTCGTAGTTCTCCCAATGCGGCTTTCCCGAAGTTGCATACAAGGCGTTTTCGTATTCGTTCTGGAAGAGTTCTTCCTCAGGCTCAAGATTGAGCGATGTCTTGCCGCCCGTTCCCACAAGCGCGATATCCGCCTTGTTGAAGAACTTGTACTTTGAGCTGAATCCCTGCACGCGGTTCGGCACGTGCCAGGTGATGGTGTTGCGGTATTTCCAGTGTTTTTCCATCTCATTCCAAATCGTGCGGAGATTTTTCGGATTCTCGAAGACGATGATCGAGAAATCAGGCTTCTGTGCTTTGGCGACATTCGCCATCCAGAGCTCGGTGAAGTTATCCGGCAGTGATTCAGTTTCGAGATAACGACGATCGCGTTTTAGTCCGAATCCTTCGGTAGGTTTGCCGTGGCGTTTCTTGCCGGTGAGATACGACAAGATGTACGGCGGATCCGTAAAGCACATGTCGGCTTTTTCTTTGCCCATGAGCTTCGCCATGTCTTTCGCGACTGTGCTGTCACCGCACATCACTTTGTGCTCGCCCAAGCGGTAGATGTCGCCTTTTTTGACCTCCATTTTTTTGATATCGAGCTTGGCGAGTTCTTTTTCAAGATCGAAGAGTTCCGGATTTTCATCTATTCCGAACACTTCGTCTATTTCCTCGCTGGTAAAGCCGACATCCGTGAGGAGCGCCTCGTCGAATTCCGCGAGCAGATTCCAATCCCATTCACCGGTATTGCGGTTCAGGCGGAGGTTGAGTTCTTTCTCCTGCTTTATATCCGGAATCTTTACGTAAACAACCGGAATTTCCTTGAATCCGAGCTCTTTCGCTCCGCGCAGACGCTGATGGCCGCCAATCACGACATTCCTGCGGTTCGGCGCGGCGTTGACGATGATCGGATCTACCATCTGGAACCGCTTGATACTTTCCTTGAGCTGTTCCATTGATTCCTTGCTGATTTTCCTCGGATTGTATTCCGAGGGTTTGAGTTTGCTGACTGGAACATAGACGATATGCAATTTTGCATTCGCCGGTTCCGTTTTGAGTTTTTGCATAATTTTTTCGCATGTTATTTTTGACCTCTCTTTTCTTGCCCGGACCCCACGGGCAAGACCAAAACGGCAAAAGAATACAGGGGCGCTTTGTGCGCCCCTGTTATAGAAAAAGCCCAAAACTGATGTCAAAACAAGAGCGCATTGCGCGATGTTCCGTACATCAGTCTTGGGCTCTTGCGCCCGGCTATCGGCCCGACCTCTCTGGCTTGGATAGCCGCTCATCGCAAGTTCCTGCGACTGAAAACGTAACTTACTTTAACCTATTCAATTGTTGTTTACTTTAACCTATTCAATTGTTGTTTTGTACTTTGATTATATCAGGCGGCAGACAAACTTGAAAGGAGTTGATTATCCACATTCAATTGTGACACGCCGATGTATCAAAAAAAGTGTCACATTTGTAACATTTGATTTTTTAGACCCTGACCGAGACACCTCAAGCCCGCCTCTGGAAGAACGCTCAAAAAAGCCTTATACTGCTTGCATTAGCCAAGTTCAAGTCCGAGACACACCGCCTTCGGTCCGCCGTAGCGGACCTTCGGCGCGAAACGCGCCGCGAGTTGACTTCTTCAAATTTGCATTTTCCCAACTGGCGGTGTATTCTTGAATTAGCTCGAACGGAATTCTGTCCTCGCCCAGCCCTTTCACAGAAAGAGCTGGGCTCGGGGTGGGCGGGCCTTCGCCTCGCTGAAGTGGCTTCGGCCACGCAAGCGGGTGGGCAAAATGAAAGGCTAGGCCGAGAGCATTCCAAACCGCCAAAGAACCTGAAAACAAATCGGCTCGCTTGCCCGTCCGTAGCGAAGCGAAGGCGGGAACCATATTTTGGAAGGGCAAAAAAAAATTTTCATCAATTTTTTAATCATAAAATCTAAAATTATTAACTATTAAAGCACAAATATATGAACATGAATCAAAAAGGTTTTGCGAATATCATTTTGGTTATAGTAATTGTCATACTCGTCGGTGCAGTGGGTTATTTTGCTTTGGTGAAAAAATCGCCAGAAGTCACGCAACAAACAAATACTCTTACTCCAACTAACAATCAGCAAAATAGCCAACCCTCTCCAACCCAAACGCAGACCCCAAAATATCCAATTCACACTCCAAAATCTCCAACTCCCACTCCAACACCTCAAAATAAAAATGTATTTGTTAATAGTCCTTACGGTTTGGATTTTACTTTGCCTAATGGTTATTTGGTTGGAAGTAATCATTATGGTGTTACCGATGCGAGCAAAGCCGAAGCATTTTACTTCAGGAAAGAATCAAACAACTATAGTAATGTTCCTGTGTTGGATGTTTCTACTAATCTCGAACCGTCATCTGGTCAAACTTTAAATCAGTTTGCTCAGTCAATTTACTCGCTTAACAAAGATAAAAATCAAGTTACGACAGACCTCAAACAGACTAACTATGGTGGAACTGTTGCATATGAATTTGGATTGCAAACTGCTATTAGTTATCCTGTTGGCGGTCAACTATTAGATCTCTCTGGAGCAAAAGTTGTATTTTTGCAACATGGTGGAAAGACATTTAAGTTTTTATTGACTGGAGCTGATTCCGGTTTGACCAACATACTCAATAGTTTGAAATTTAAGTAAACTTCAAACTTCTATAACTGCGAGAATTCGCCGCCAAAGAAAAACTTGGAATTGTTAATGTGCGGCGGAGCCGCTCCGAATTTATTCACCCCCATTTCCGGAGCCGCGCGAAGCGCGGCAAGCAAACTCCGTTCGAGCTATTTCAAGAATACACCGCAGAGTAGGACATTTCGCCCAAACTTGGACGATTTGTCGTTTATCTGCTGTGTTTTCAGAGGTTCTAACCTGCAAAAGCTCTTTTTCCACGGCAGGGAGATTTTCAAAAATAACTTTGAAGTAATTATGCAGTTCTATATTCAGTTTTTGGTCTTTGATGATGAGGTGCGAACCCAAAGCGGCAAAAATGGCTCGAAAAAGGATTTTCCTCTCGCTTGCTACTCCCGCAAAGAACTCCCCATACGGGAGTTTTTTGCTTTCAAGAAAATAGGTGGCAAGAATCACAAAAACCTGATAAAGTAAAAAATACTTCTATGCTACACCAATTTGTGAAAGGCAAGGTCTATGTTATAGACGCTGAAAATGTGTTTTACTCCCAGCGAACTTTGGGCTGGAAAATATCGTATCAAAAGCTGATGGCGTATCTAAAGAAAGAGTGCGGTGAGGGTGTAAAATGTTTTATTTATAGCGGTAGAGACGAGAACAACACCAAGCAGTTAAAGTTTCTGGATATGCTTGAGATAAACGGTTATATTGTCCGCACGAAAGTAATAAAGAAAATCAAAGACCGTGAAGGCGGCGGCTATCACTGGAAAAACAATCTTGATATAGAACTTGCTTTTGAAATGGACGATACAAAAGACAAATACGATACTGCCGGGCTAATTTCAGGAGATAGTGATTTTGCCACCCCCATTGATAGGATTAAAAAGGTGGGCAAGCGTATTATTGTGATGTCTACCAGAGGACATATCTCAAAAGAATTGCTGGAAAGGGCTAAACTACTTGATTTGCGTAAAATAAAGGCGGAAATAAGCCAGAAATAAAAAATCTGGAGCTGTCCCGAAAGACACTCCAGAGTGTTATCACATTGTCAGTATAGCAAACCCTCTTAAGCTGTCAATAGCCAGTGGGGATAAATATAGTGAGTAGCGGGGTAACGAACATGAATAATAAACAAAATATACACCAAGCGGTCATTCTCTCCGGCGGGCGCGGCGAGCGCCTCATGCCGTTCACCAAAGACAAAAACAAGGGCATGGTCGAGGTTGCCGGCAGGCCTTTCTTGGAACACTTGATTGAATTATTTAAAGCAAACGGCATACGCAAATTCCTGATTTTGACAGGCCACGCGGCGGAAAGTATTGAAAACCATTTCGGCAACGGCAAGAAATGGAGGGTTGAGATTTCGTATCATTATGCGCCGCCGGAAATAAATCACGGCAAGCGGCTCGCCCTCGCCCTGCCGCAGATAGATGACATATTCCTTCTCCATCGAAACGATATTTATTGGCCGTTCAATCTAAGAGCGCACCTTGATCATTTTTCCGCGCTGAAACTTCCAGCGCTCATGACCGTTTACATCAACAAAAAAGGGGACGGCATATACGGGCCAAATAACAACGTGCGCGTCAATGAGAGGAGTATAATCGAACGATACGACCCTACTCTCTCCGCCGACCCGTTTTACCAAGGACAAGACATTGGATTCTTTATTTTCAATAAACAGGCCTTCTTAGACAATCTGCCTCTGTCGCTTCCAGACACCTACGACCTCCATCACGATTTTTTAAGCACGCTCGCCGAAAAAGGTCTCCTCGGCGCATATCAAACAAATATCCCGGCAACCACCACCACCGATACCGGGTGGCTAAAAAAAGCCGAAAAATATCTTCAAAATCTGGCCGCTCGGATGGAACAAACAAAAAATTAAACAAAACGTGTGTTAACATTACGGCATGATGTATATCCTTCACATGCTCCTCATTCTGTGCGGAGTGATGGGCATCGGCATCGCTTACCACATCTACGGCAAGAAGAGAGTGCAAGAGGCGCCGGTCTGCCCCCTGAACTTCAAGTGCGAAACGGTCATCTACAGCCCCTACTCCACCTTCCTTGGCATCCCGGTGGAAAAGCTGGGGGTGATTTACTATATCTTTATCTCCGCGGCCTACACCTCCATGTGGAGTTTCCCCAACTTGGTGACGGCCGAACTAACTCTCTTCGCTTTTAGCGCCACCATCGCCGCCTTTCTCTTTTCCCTTTATCTCACCGCCATCCAATCTTTTGTCCTCAAGGAGTTTTGCACCTGGTGTCTGGCTTCGGCGGCAGTCTGCACCATCATCTTCGCCCTGGCCGCGGCCACCTCGCGGTTTAGCTTCACAGAGCTTCTGCGGGTGCTTAATTGAGAGCCAATGAGCAGGCGCTAATCTAAATCCAAAAGAACCATGGACGACTATATTGAGTGGAGAACAGCCGAGCATCCGCACAAGGAGCGGCGGAGCGACTGGTATCTCTCGGTCGGCATCGTGGCTCTGGCCCTGGCGGTGACGGCGATGCTGCTCGGCAATGTGCTCTTTGCCATTTTTATTCTGGCGGCTGGCTTCGCCTTGGCCCTCCATGCCACTCGCCGGCCGGAGGCCGTCAACATCTTTATCGACTCGGGGGGAGTGCGAATCAACGACACTCTCTATCCTTACTCCTCGCTCAAATCCTTCTGGGTCGAAGAAACAGCCGCGAACCCAGCCGGCCAGCCGGAGCTCCTCATCCGCTCCGAAAAACTGATTATGCCTCTCCTCGTCATCTCCATCCCTAAGTACGTCAATTCCCTCTATGTCCGGGAACTTTTGCGTCTCCGCCTCCCCGAGGAAGAACTCTCCGAGCCCCTCTCCCAAAAAGTGATGGAATATCTTGGTTTTTAGTGATATACTCGGAAAAAATGAGTCCTCGTCGTTCAATGGACAGGACACAACCCTGCGGAGGTTGTGATGCAGGTTCGATTCCTGCCGAGGACGTATGACATCAGAATCTCTTTCAGGCAAAAAAGTTTTACTAGTCGGTCTGGGTAAGCTCGGCGGCGGGGTAGCGACTGCCAAGTGGCTTATAAAAAGAGGCGTCAGACTTACCGTAACCGACCTTAAGAATGAATATGAACTCGCCCCGTCGCTTAAAAAGCTGGAATCATTTAAGGAAAAAATTACTTTTGTTTTAGGTAAGCATCGAGAGCGAGATTTCGCCGACAATGAAATAATTGTCGTCAATCCCGATGTTTCGTTAAAAAACCGATACCTGGAAATCGCCAGAGGAAATGGAAGGAAGATTGAAAATGAGTTCTCCCTATTCCTCAAAGAAATCGACCAGAAACAATTAATCGCCGTGACTGGCACGCGTGGTAAAACGACGACCGCCACGTGGATTCACCACATTTTAAAAACGGCATATCAAAATACCATGCTTGCCGGAAACTTCCCGGAAAGACCGCTCCTAGAGAGTGTCGAAAAATATAATCGTAAAGAGCCGGTAGTAGTGGAAACACCATCATTTCTGCTTGAACATTTGGAGAGCGATCTCCTCTCTCCCCGAATGGCTATAATCACAAATATTTATCCAGATCACCTCAATCGACACGAGACAATGGAAAATTATGCGAGTATCAAAGCCAAAATTTTTAAAAATCAAAACAAGGAGAACGTTTTAATAATTAATGGAGAAAATAATCCTTGGACAAGCTTTTTGCTTAACAAAAATCCCCAATCAAAAGTATATTTCTTCTCGACCAATGAAGAGTTGGACAAAAATCTGGAGGGGGCGTTTTTAAAAAATAAAAAAGTGATTTTTAGACTTAAAGGCACCGAAGAGGCAGTTTTGGAAGTATCTTCATTTAATAAAAAATGGGGACTTCATAATGTGCAAAATCTTTTAACGGCTATTCTTGCTGCCCATTTGTTTGGTTCGCCGTTTCGAAAGATACGCACAACTATAGATAACCTTCCTCTGATAAGATTCAGGGAGGAATTGATATACGACAACGGCCATATAAAAATATATAACGACAGTGCTTCAACGTCTCCAGAAGCGACAATCGCGGCGGTCAAAAGATTTTCCGGGGGCAATTTAATCTTGATTTGCGGCGGGACAGATAGAAGTCTTGATTTCTCCGCATTAGCGAGAGAGATTAATTCTCACTTATCTCCGGAGAACGTTTTTCTTTTGGCGGGTAGCGGCACAGACAAACTATTAAAGGACTTGCAATTTAGTACAAAATATCCTATAATTAAAGGAGAATTAGGGCAATGTCTCCTTGAAGCTATTGCTCTAGCAAGAAGCAGAACAGGACCATCAACTATCATCTTTTCACCAGGAGCGAAAAGTTTCGAACAATTCAGAAACGAGTACCACCGTGGAGAGAGTTTCAATCATGCAGTAGAAAGTCTCCTTAAGTAAATCACTTTTCTACCCTAGCGATAGCCGCGGCGAGGCGGCTTTTTTTGCGGGCGGCGGCGCGCTTGTGCAAAAAGTTTGTCTTGGCCGCTTTGTCAATGGCCTGGTAGGCGGCAGGGAGTAGAGCCAGAGCCTCGGCCGTTTTCTTTTCTGCGATGAGCTTGCGGATTCTCTTGGTGACCTCGGAGATGCGGCGCTTGCGGCGCAGATTGAAAGCCCTCTTTCTCATCGAGGAGCGCAGGGCCTTTTTGGCTGACTTGGTGATGGCCATTGATTAGCTTGCGGCTGTTAGCTTCTAGCTTATTACCAGACAAGCAAGAAAAAAGAATAACAGAATAATCAAATAAACACAAAACTTTACCCTATACCCCATCCCTTTAAACCTACTGTATACTCTCCACATGATTTCTTATCTCGAAGGCATCGTCTTCCATAAAGACCTCAAATCGGCGGTCGTCAAGGCCGGCGGGGTCGGCTACAAAGTTTTTGCGACGCCGGAGGTTTTGGAGAAGCTCCGCTTGGGCCAAACGGCGGCGCTCTGGACTTACGAGGCGGTGAGAGAGGACTCGCACGACCTTTACGGTTTCTTGACCAAAGAGAATCTAAACCTCTTCGAGCTTCTCCTGACCGTCTCCGGCATCGGACCCAAAACCGCTCTGGCTATTCTCAATCTTGCCAGCCCAAATACCATCCGCAAAGCCGCGTCCTCGGGCGACACCTCTTATCTAATCAAAGTCTCCGGCATCGGCCGCAAAACGGCCGAGAGAATAGTGGTCGAACTCAAAGAGAAAATCGGACCCGCCGAGGCGGGAGGCGGGACAGAGGGTCAGGTCGAAGTGGCCGAGGCTCTCAAGTCCTTGGGCTACTCGGCCGGGGAGGTTCGCGAGGCCATCAAAAAAATTCCGGAGACACTGACCGGCACTTCAGAGCGCCTCAAACATGTCCTCAAACTCCTCGGCCGGTAAAATTTGCGCCTGTGGTGAAACGGCTTATTATGTCGGAATGAACTTTTTTCAGGTGATTAAAAAAATCGTTCCGGCGAAAGTGTTCAATCTCGGGGCGCCGGTTTACCACTGGCTCCTGGCCTTCCTCGGCGCGGTCATTTATCGCTTTCCTTCGAGACATCTCACCGTCATCGGCATCACCGGCACCAAGGGCAAAACCTCCACCGCCGAGTTCCTGAACGCCATGCTCGAGGAAGCGGGATTTAGGACGGCCCTGACCGGGACCTTGCGCTTTAAAATCGGCAGAGACTCCAAACTAAATCTCTACAGAATGACCATGCCCGGGCGCTTCTTCATCCAAAAGTTTCTGCGCCGGGCGGTTGACGCCGGCTGCCGGTTCGCCGTCATCGAGCTGACGAGCGAGGGAGCCAGACAATTCCGTCACGCCTTCATCGCTCTCGATGCTCTTGTTTTTCTTAATCTCGCGCCCGAGCACATCGAGTCCCACGGCTCATACGAAAAGTACCGCCAGGCCAAGCTCTCGCTTGGCCGCGCCCTCCTCGCCTCGCCCAAACCAAATCCCGCTTTAATTATAAACGGCGACGACTCGGAGAGCGAAAAATTTCTAGCCTTGGCCGTGCCGAGAAAGGTTATCTTCCAAATGAACGACGCCGAAAATCTCGTAGCCACCCATCGAGGAGTTTCCTTCGACTGGCGAGGAGAGCGCTTCACTTCGACTATCCCGGGGATATTCACTCTCGCCAATATTTTGGCGGCCGCCTCGGCGGCGGCAATTTTCGGGGTTAATGTGAAAGTGGCGGCTCGGGCCGTGGAGAAACTGACGGAGATTAAGGGCAGAGTGCAAAGAATCACCTTGAGTGATGACGACTCTCTGCGCGAGAAACAAAACTTCGAAGTGATAGTTGATTACGCTCACACGCCCGACTCGCTCGAGGCGGTTTATAAAACCTACGCGAACTTCAAAAAAGTTTGCGTCCTCGGCGGCACAGGCGGCGGCCGCGACCGATGGAAGCGCCCGGCGATGGGAGGCATCGCCGACAAACATTGCCAGAAAATATTCCTGACCAATGAAGACCCTTACGACGAGGCGCCGGAGAAAATCGCGGCAGAGATAGCCGCCGGTGTTAAGAAAAACAGCCCGACCATTATCATGGACCGGCGAGCGGCCATCCATGAAGCCATCCGCGAGGCCGCAAGACTTTCCGGAGCCGCTCAAGGGGAAAGCGGCGTGGCTGCGCTCATCACCGGCAAGGGCACCGACCCCTGCATCTGCGGCCCGAGAGGCGCAAAAACGCCCTGGAGCGACGCCGCTGTGGCCCGGGAGGAACTCCGGAAAGTTTTGAAAATCAGGGGCGGTGAGTGAAGTACTCGAGAAGGGCGAAGTAGGTCTCCTCGGCCAGCCGCTCGAGGTGGGCCGCGCGAGCCGGGGCGGCGAAGCGCCGCTCATAGACGTAGCCGTACTCGACGAGGAGAGCGGGACGGGAGAGCGAGCGGCTGGCCCCGAGGGAGATGAGCTCCTGGTCAAGAACGATACCCGAACGCTCGAGGCCGTAAGTCGAGACCGGAGCCACTTTTTTTAACCGACTGAAAAGATACTCGGCGGCGGCCCGGGAGTTCTCATGATTGGCGTAAATCCTGTCCGGCACATAGATGGCAAAGCCGGTGTGGATGCCCGGGAGAGCGCGATGGCGGCGCGGGTAGTCGTTAACGTGAATGTGAAAAACTAAATCTGCAAAATTCTCCTCCGCCCACTTGTTTAAACCGAAAAGACGCAGAGCCACAGCGTCAGGCGCCTCGTTGTGCGGCACGCCGCCGAGGCGCTTCACTCGGCCCTCTCTAAGCTCTTCGGCGAAGGCGGCCTCATGCTCGTTCATAAAGGAGCGAATGGCCCCGGCCTGGCTCTCAAAGTATGAAAGGAACGGCTCGAGGTAACCGTTCTCGTCTCGAACCAAAACCGGTTCAAAGGCCCGGGATACTCGTCATCGTGCCCCGGCACAATAATCACCTTTACCCTCGGCCGCTCTGGCGGAGCAGAGAGAAAAGCGGAGTCCGGCGAGCCGAAACCCGACAAGACAAAGAAAGAGTAAAAGATGACGGCCAAGGTTTGGAGCATTGGACAATTATATTCGGGAATGTAGATTATACCCAAATGCCAGAGCTGCCCGAGGTTGAGACTACCGTCAACGGTCTAAACCGCGCTGTGCGCGGGCTCAAAATCACCGGCGTCTGGACGGACTACGGCGGCGCCTACCACCGAGGCAAGCAAAACATCAAGGACCAAAAATATTTTAAGGAGTTCAGGCGCCGGGTCATGGGCGCTGCCCTCCGCGGGGCCGAGCGGCTTGGCAAGAACGTCGTCCTTAAACTCTCAAACGGCCGGAGCATTGTTATTCATATGAAGATGACGGGGCACTTGCTGTATGGGACATACAGCAGGAGATTAAAAATCAAAAATCAAAAATCAAAAATTAAAGAACAAAGTTGGGAACCGATAGAACCGGAAAGCTTAAAAGACCCTTACAACAGATTTATTCATCTGGTTTTCACCCTCTCGAACGGCAGGCACCTGGCCTTCTCCGACATGCGCAAGTTTGGCAAGGTTTTCGTCTGCCGAAGTGAGATTACTCACTGTCATCCTGATTTGGAAAAACTTGGCCCTGACCCTCTCTCACCCGCCACTGACCTGAAACTCTTTAAAGAACGCCTGAAGAAACGTCCCAATGCCCCAATCAAGCCGGTCCTTATGGACCAGACCGTTCTCGCCGGCATCGGCAATATCTACTCCGACGAGATTCTCTGGCTCGCTGGCCTTCACCCTCTGACCGCCGTGAAAAAAATTTCCGGGAAAAAGATGAGAAAGCTCCACCTGGCCATGAAGAGCATCCTCAAAAAAGGAATGCGCTTCGGCGGCGACTCCATGTCGGACTATCGCAACCTCGAAGGCGAACCGGGGCGCTTTCAAAACGAGCACCGCGCTTACCGCCTGACGGGCAAAAAATGCCAAAAGCCAAACTGCCCTGGCACCATCCGCCGGCTTAAAATCGGCGGCCGGAGCGCTCACTTTTGCGACAAACACCAAAGTCCTATATAATCCCTCCTGCTCTATACCACCATGAAGGAATTAAAACATTCTGCGCGCAAAACGTTCGGGCGAACCGCCCATAGCTCAATCCGGTAGAGCAGCTGCCTTTTAAGCAGTTGGTTGTAGGTTCAAATCCTACTGGGCGGACACGATAAGTTGGCTCCGCCAAGGACGGTCCTTGGGGTTTTTCGAATGCCGTGATACCTTCCGAACGCCCCAGCCCCGACGAACGAGATCTGCCGCATCTCTGCGAACTCTCGGCAGATATGGATTTTTTGTGTATGCCATAATCCCCATAGTTTAAGCCACTTTTGGGCCATGAGATGTTTCCAAGGTATTGGGATATTACGTGACGCTTGACATGGGGGGAGTAATCGTGTAGTATCTACTTGCTGTTCGTCTTTCCAGGCGAGCGAGCGTGCAAGAGATCGAGAACATTTCTTCCGAGCGCGAAAGTGCCGTCGGAGTTCTCGGTCGGATCGATCAGCTCCAGTCAAATCTGTTTCCGGTCGAGCGAGGACTGCTTCCAGTCATACGCTCTAAGAAAACTGAAGTGGTGAAGCGGGTAAGGCAACTCGAGTCTCTCGACAAGCTGAACCAGTACGCCGTATTCAGCCTGGAGCCGCTGACCTGGCGCAACAAGCAAGGTTTTCCTCGTCTCGCAGTTTTCAGTCTCGAATCGCCAGACTTCGAGCTTGCCATCATCCGCAGTCACAGCAGTTGGGATAGCCATCGCAGCAGATGGCGTCAGAAAGTCGATCCGAAACTTCCTCAGGAGATGATGGACTGCTACAAGGACGTTCTCGGCAAGCTTTCTGCACTCGCCAAGCAGAACAAGAAGGTGGCTCGTCTCCGCGCGCAGTTCGGCATGCTGATCCCGCAAGCCGTCAAGGAAGAAATCGTCAGAGTTCGTGGAGAGTTCAAGGAGATCTTCATCGTTGCCGAAGCTCCTCGTTGGGACCTCAAGCTGACGGCAATTCCGAAACCGCAGAACAAGGATCCGCTCGTTGTCGGATACGACGGCGTCAACTACTGGCTGATTGCCACATTCGGTCCGACTCCGCTTGAGAAGTACATCAAAGCAGAGTTCTGCGTCAAGGCGCAGTAATCGAGCAAGTCTGCTCATCATGGGGAGTCCGCAAACGCGGCTCCCCATTTTCTTTTCTTCAAAATCTCAAAGAACAAACTTTGCGAATTGGCTCCGCCAAGGACGGTCCTTAATGAGAATGGGGTCAGCCACTATTTATGGTATAATAGAAAAGATTTCCTCGCAGCTCTGCTGCGGGGTAGTTGATTCCAATTTATGCCTCGGATCGAACACATATCGATATAGACGGCCATGTCTACCACACCTTAAATTGTGCCACCGCCCAGGCACAGATTTTCGATTCCAAAGAAGATTATCACCTCTTTGAGAATATCCTTGAAGAAGGCATTATTATCCCTCTGTACTCAACGAGCCGCAGACGCAGGATAAAGAGGACACTCTTGAACGGTCAATTTCCAAAAACATTCCCTTTGGTGCCGATACATGGCAGCGTGCTATGATTAAAGGATATGGACTTGAACAGACACTCCGTTCTGCGGGAAGGCCAAGAAAAGGTGGCTGACCCCATTTCCATTCGGGTTGGATGTAACAATTGATGAGCTTTTGAATTCAAAATAGCTATGAAGTGGCCAAAAGATTTTATCAATAGAATAGTTTGCGGCGATGCCGTTGAGACGATGAAGAAAATCCCCGATGGGGCCGTAGATTTAGCTATCACTTCGCCTCCTTACAATATCAAAAATTCCACCGGAAATGGCCTCAAAGATGGACGAGGCGGCAAATGGGCGAATGCGGCACTACAAAAAGGATATGCAAATTATGACGACTGTATGCCGCATGAAGAATATGTGAAATGGCAACGGGAATCTTTGAAAGAAATGATGCGTGTTATTTCTGACGTTGGCGCGATTTTCTATAATCACAAATGGCGCGTTCAGGACAGCTTACTACAGGACAGGCAAGATATTGTGAGTGGTTTTCCGGTGCGCCAGATCATTATTTGGAGACGGAAAGGCGGCCTCAACTTTAACCCTGGTTATTTTTTACCGACATACGAAGTCATTTATGTAATTGCGAAACCGAAGTTTAAACTTGCTCCCAAAGCTAACGCGCACGGAGACGTGTGGGAATTTACCCAGGAAATGAAAAACGAGCATCCGGCCGCCTTTCCGGTGAATCTCATAGACCGGATTGTTTCAGCTACAAATGCCAAAGTTGTTTTGGACCCATTTATGGGTTCAGGCACTACTGCCATTTCCGCACTCAATTTCAAACGAAGTTATGTCGGGATTGATATTTCACCGGAGTATTGCGAGATGGCGCGGGAGAGGATAAAACACTATCAATCCCAAGTTAAACTTCTCTAACTATGGCAAAGAAACCAGTTATCTACACAAAACAATCGCTGATAAACAAGCTCAAAGAAATTGCGGGAATAGGCTGGATTCCAAACGCGCGGCGAGGAAATGCCGGCGGCATTGGTAACACACTTGAAGATTTGCTTGGTATCGAGGAAAACAACTTGCCAATGCCTAATGCCGCAGAATGGGAGTTAAAAACTCAACGGGCCAATACAACCTCTCTGACAACGCTTTTTCATACTGAACCCTCACCGCGTGCCGTTCGGTTTGTGCCGCAAGTGCTTTTGCCAAAATATGGTTGGCCGCATGAGGAAGCCGGAAAGCTTTATCCAAGGGGTGAGATGAGTTTCCGCCAGACAATCCGCGGACAATCGCGGAGCGATCGCGGCTTTATGGTTGTAATTGACCGGAAGCAGAGAAAGATTTTAATTTCGTTTGATGCAAAAAGTGTTGACTCTCGACACAGGGGCTGGCTTGCATTAGTGAAAAAGCGCGTTGGTTTGGGAGAACTCAATCCCCAGCCGTACTGGGGCTTTGACGATTTAGAACATAAAGCGGGAACAAAATTGCTCAACACTTTTTATGTCCAAGCTGAAGTGAAAGTTGAACGCGCCAGGGAGCATTACAGATACAATAAAGTGATGATGCTACAGAAATTTAGTTTTGATGGATTTTTGAAAGCGTTGGAGCAAGGTAAAATCCTTGTGGACTTTGACGCGCGCACCGGTCACAATCACGGCACAAAATTTAGAATGAGGCAGGATTGTTTGCCAATGCTTTACCAAAAAGCAGCAGTAATCATATAAGGTATTGGCGTGGAAGAAAATCAATCACAACCAATTCTGAAGCAGATATCGCAAAAAGTTATTTTGTGGATTCTTTTCTTTATTATCATTCCAGCCGCTATAGGATGGATAGTGATGAGACCTATCTTGATTAAACCGGCTAGAATTTCATTGCCAGAAGATGACAAGAGACTTGAGTTTGTACCAGTTGATTTGTCGCAGACTCCATTTAAAGATTCTAGTGAACAGTTGTTTGGTATACCATTAAGATTGAAGTGGTATAAATTCTGCTTAGATAATAAGAACGAAGTTTCGCTCAATGAACTAAAAATACAACTGCCTTATGGCAAAGACACGGAAGCGGGAGCTATGGAAATGAAAATCAACTTTAGAGGTGGGACAAGTTATAAGATTTACGCGCCGGTAAATGAGCAGGTTTGTGAAGATGTTAAAACAGAGAATTTCGTGGCTGATATTGTAATAGAATACAGGAGGCCATTACCGACTTCATTCGACCCCGCCTTTAAAATCGTAGAATCGAATGAGAAAGGTGATACCGCCGTGATACAACAAAGCGCTTACGTACACACCGATAAGTCAACCTTTACTTTAATAAATCGCTGGAATGAATTTATCTATAAACTTTTGCTTCTGATAGGTATATGGATGGCTGTTTTGCTTAATTTGAGAGAATCCTGGCAAATATTTAATAAAAAGTAAAAAAAGCTTAACACCGTCGTTCTGATCCGCTCGGGCACGGCGCGGGGTTTACCCCACACCAGAGCTAGCTTTGGTGTGGGGCTCGGCGGCCATTTCGTATTGAATTTTGGGGGCAAAAACGAATTGGCGGTTTCGTTTGGGGGACGGAAAAATTTTTAATATCGTAATTTTTGAGAAGAAACTCACGGAGTTTCTTTTTCTGTTTTTATTGACTTTTTGTAAGTTATTAGTGTAGATTATTAAGAGTAAACAAAACCCCAGAACCTTAAAAAGGAGGTGTCTATGCCTAACGGCTATGGCCCCAACAAAGAGTACGGTGGACATCAGTATGCCGATCACGGTGGAACTTCCGACTGCAAACACGGCTGTGGGTGCTGGATGGGACCTGCCTGTTCGGGCGGGCCGACTGGCCTCGATCCATTTGGGAAGTGTCCCAAGAATCCGAAGGACGGGGAACTCCTCGGCGGAAACGCTGATTACGACTACGTCGTAACCGAGCGAATCCAGAAGTTGGAGTCGCAGCTCTACAGCGCAGAGGAACGACTGAAAACTGTTAAGCCGAGCAAGACCGAGCTCGCCGATGAACTCGAGTCCGCGAGAGCCAAGCTTTCCGAGAAGGACAGAATCCTCGCTGAACTGCGTCGTCTCATTGGAACGGGCGCATGATGTGCCACGGGAACCACCACGGCCAGCTAGCGATAACATCAACGGCTGGCTTTTTCATTTTGAGATTTATTTTGGCTCCGCCAAGGACGGTCCTTGGGGTTTTTCGATTCTTGGGTTAATATCCTCGGCAGTTTGAACCTTGAAAAGGAGAATACGATGAAATTGACTATCAGGAGACCGGACAACTGGCATATCCACTTCCGCCAAGGGGAGATGCTTAAAAATGTCGTTCCCTTCACCGCCTCGGTTTTCGGCCGGGCGCTGGTGATGCCAAATACCAAACCGCCGATTGATGAGAATAATACGGAAGGTTACAGAGAAGAGATACTTAATGCGGCCAAAAGTCACTCTTTCTCTCCGCTCATGACCGTCAAACTGACCAAGCAGTCAACTCCCGAGTCCATCCGCAAAGCTAAGGAGAGAGGGGCAGTGGCGGTCAAATACTATCCTGAAGGCGTGACCACCAACTCCGAAGACGGTGTTGCAAACATCAAAGAGGTTTATTCCGTAATGGAGGAGATGGAGAGAGAAGAGATGATTCTCTCCATTCACGCCGAGGAGCCGAGGTCCTTCGTCTTAAGCCGCGAGAGCGACTTTTTGCCGCGAGTGTCTCAACTCATTAAAGACTTCCCCAAACTCTCAATCGTTATTGAGCACATCACCACCGAGCAAGCCGTCGAGTTCGTCTTGGCCTCACCCGACAGAGTGGCGGCGACCATCACCGTTCATCACCTCTATCTCACTCTGCACGATGTTCTGTGCTTCCGGCACGGCGACAATGAGTTTTTGAATCCGCACCACTACTGCAAGCCGGTGGCCAAGACACCCTTTGACTGCCTCAAGTTGCGGGAGGCGGCTCTCTCGGGTAATCCCAAGTTCTTCTACGGCGGCGACAGCGCCCCGCACCCTCGGAAAAACAAGGAGAGCGACTGCGGCTGCGCCGGGGTCTTTAGCGCCCCGGTGGAGATGCCGCTTCTGACACAGTTTTTCGAGACCAAAAACGCTCTGGGGAAGCTCGAACCCTTCGTTTCGGAGTTCGGGGCGCGATTCTATAAAGTACCCGTAAACGAAGGAACAATAACCTTGGAGAAAGAGTTCTGGACGGTGGCCAAGGAGTACCATGGCGTCGTCCCCTTCTTCTCCGGCGAGACGCTTCTGTGGAAGGTGGAAGGAGCAGTGTGTTAATGAAAACCCCAACCTACGTTGGGGTTTATATTTGCAAAATAAATCTCTCCAGAGAGAGAGCGAGTTCCGGCCCGCCGCGGCGGGCCTCGTGATACATAAAGACGAGGTCGCGTAAAATCTTTTTTATCTCTCCCAGTTCAAAATTTTTGGCGTAGGCCTTGGATTTGGCGTAGACAAAGGGAGCGAGACCAGCGGAGGCGGCGCTCCGAGAGCGCTCCGAGAGGAGCATGGCCTTGATCTGCCAAAAGAGCGTGCCGTGAATCTGCTCCTCGGGGAGGCCCGCCCGCAAGGCCTTGACAAAGAGAAGCCAGGCCCGCCTCCGGTCTCTCCGGCCGAGGGCGTCGGTTAGGGAAAAAATATTAAACTTCTCCGCCTTGACCTCTCCCGCCGGCCGAGCAAAAGAAACCACCCTTTCAGCCAGCTTAGTCAGTTTTTTGGCCGCGGCCGGGAGGTTCTCTTCAAAAACGATAAAAATATTGTCCGAAGAGGCAATCTCGGCCGCTCGCTTGAGAATGACTTCTCGGACCTCCGCCTCGCCCAAAAGTCGGTCGAGGAGAACAATGAACTTTTTCTCAAAGAGCCCCTGCCCGCCCACGTACTCATCAAGAGCCGCGGCTCTGAAGTTCTCGCTACCCAACTTAAAGTACGAGGCCCCCGGCCGGCGGGAGAGTAGCGAATGCACCAGTTTATGGAGCTTCTCTCTGGCTTTATTGAAATCGCTGCCGTGGATGAGGTAAAGCATGAGAAAGATGTTAGATGTTAGATGTTAGCGGGTAGCTTCTGAAAATAAAAGAAGAAGACCTTCTTTCAAGCTTGCGGATTTGAGAAAGAAGGAACTTATGGCGGAGGGCCTCGCGGCGGTACGGCCGGCCGCGGACAATCCGGCGGTCAATAATGTCATTAATCATTCTTAGTTCGTTGTAAAGTTTTTTCATCTGATTCTTCGGGTCGCATCACAGTTTTCTAATCACCGCTTTGACCACGGCGGCCACCTTTAAACCCTCCTTGGGGAAAATGGGCTTGAACCGGCGGTTAGCCGGCTCGAGGTAAATCCGGCCGCCCCGCTTGCGCAGATACTTCATCGTCCAGCCGCCGTCGACCTCGGCGATGACGATGTCGCCGTCCCCGGCCTCGGCTAGGCGGTCAACCATCACCATGTCGCCGTCAAAGATGCCGGCCTCCACCATCGAGTCGCCCTTGACCCGGAGCATATAGGTGGAGTCGGGGTGGCGGATGAGAAGGTCGTCCAAGCTGGTTGAGTCAATGTCGCTCTCCTCGGCCTCGAGAGGGATGCCGGCCTCCACTAAACCCAAAACCTTAACCTCACCGAAGAGACGGTCCGGAATCAGCCGGCCGGAGGAGTCTTTACTCACCACTCCCTCATCAACCATCCTGTTGATGAGCTTCCAGACGGCGTTTTTGGACCTAAAGCCGGTGAGCTTCATCATTTCCTTATACCCCGGCATGCGGCGATGCGTCTTATAGAAGTTTATAATTTTTTGAGCGTAATTCATTAAAATAGATGTTAGAAGAGTGTTCTAAATTCTGACATCCAGATTCTAACACCTATTCTAGTGAACCTTCGTTCACCTGTCACTGTGGATAACAAAACAGACCACAAATTACCTGTAACAGACAACATCAAAAACAAAAAATCACATTTATAACTTAAAGCTTGCAGCTTGAAACTGGTAACTAAATCTCCTCCATCTCTCCCCAGTTCTTGCCCACGGCGGCTTCGGCGACCATAACAATACCCTTGGACTCCCCGGGAGTGAGAACATTCTCCATTATCTCTTTTATCTTCGGCACTACCGGAGTGACAAACTCCTCCGGCGCCTCGTAGATAATCTCGTCGTGCACTTGCAGAAGAGGATAAACCCTGTCATTCAATCCTTCCTTTTTTAGATACTCATCAATGCGCACCATAGCCAGTTTGACGATATCCGCTCCCGTGCCTTGAATGGGAGCATTGATGGCCATCCGCTCGGCCGCGGCCTTGATGTAGGGCACCTTCGAATTTATGCCCTCGAAGTAACGCCGCCGGCCGAAAAGAGTTTCCGTGTAACCCTTGCGCTCGGCCGCGGCCTTGACGGAGTTTAGGTAGTCGGCCAGGCCCGAAAAGGCCTCAAAGTACTTGTTGTAAAATTCCTGCGCCGCCGCCCGGTCACTCCCGAGGTTAGCCCGCAGAGCGTTCACCCCCATGCCGTAGATGATGCCGAAGTTGATGACCTTGGCGCGGCGGCGCATCTCGTAGTCCACCTCCTCGGCCGGAACTCTAAAAACCTTGGAGGCCACGGCTGTGTGCACATCCTCGCCGCGCCTAAAAATCTCAAGGAGAACCCGGTCACCGGAGAGGATGGCGGCGATGCGGAGCTCCATCTGCGAGTAATCAAAAGAGATTAGTCTCCAATTCTTCTCCACCACAAACGCTTCCCGTATTGCCCGTCCGAGCTCGGTCTTGATGGGAATGTTTTGGAGATTGGGATTTTCCGAGGCCATCCGGCCGGTGGTGGTGCCGGCCTGGAGGAAGGTGGTGTGGAGCCGGCTGTCGGCGTCGAGGAGCGAGGGAATATTGTCAATATAGGTGGAGAGGAGCTTGCCGAGTTCGCGGTAAGAGAGGATGGTGTCTATCACTGGATGAATGTCTTTGAGCTTGAGCAACTCGGACTCGCGGGTGGAGCGGGCCCCGCCGGCCGTTTTCTTAATCTTTCCTCCACCGAGCGACAGTTTGTCGTAAAGCACCACCCCGAGCTGTTTGGGCGAGTTGATGTTAAACTCCTCGCCGGCGAGCTCCCAAATTTTTTTCTCCAGCGATGAGAGCTCCTCATGGTACTTGACCGAGAGAGTCTCGAGATACTTCGCGTCAATCTTCACTCCCCTTCTTCCCATCTTCTCCACCACGCCAATGAGCGGCCGCTCGATTTCTTTGTAAAGGCGGGAAAGATTCTCCCTCTCGAGGGCAGAGAGAATTATCTCTCGAGCTTTGCTAAAATCACGGGTTTTAGCGAAGCGGAGAACATCGTCAAGGGCGGGACTGACGATACTAGAGTTGAGGAGCCAGAGGGCGACAGCCGTCTCCCGGAGCTCGCGCTCCGGGATTAGCGGCGCGCCTGACTGATTGAGAGAGCTCTGCCGAAGCGGAGTCTCCGCGCCGCCTGCCTCGGGCGCCCCGAAGAAGGTCTGGCGAGCTCTCTCGGCCAAAGCTCTGAACTCGAGCTCGGCGAATAACTTCTCCACGGCGGCGAGGTCGAGGGAACGCCGCCATTCCTCTTCCGGCAGCTCAAAGATGATGGGGGCGTCGCGTCTGATGGTGGCCAAGGCCTTTGAAAATAAGGCCTCCTCCTCGTGACCGGCCAAAAGTTCCACTATGCGCGGCTTCACTTCAGCCTCAAGAAGTTTTTGTTTGTTTTCCTTTAGAGTATTGTGAATCTCCTCGATGGAGCCGAAGCGCTGTATGAGGTGCGTAGCTGTCTTCTCGCCGATGCCCGGCACACCGATGATGTTGTCGGAAGGGTCGCCGCGCAGACCTTTGTAGTCGGGCAGAAGCTCGGGACCGAAGCCGAAGCGCTCCCGGACCTTGTCCTCGTCGTAAAGAATGGTGTCCTGAAGGCCTTTTTTTAAAGTATAAACACGAACTTGCTTGTCTCTGACAAGCTGGAGAGTATCCATGTCGCCGGAGGCGATGATGATATCCACCCCGGCCTTTTCCTTCAACCTCTCGACGATAGTGCCTAAGATGTCGTCTGCCTCAAATCCCGGCATCTCGTAGATGGGGATGCTGAAGGCCCGGAAGATCTCCCGCGAGCGACGCAACTGGGAGATAAGGTCGTCGGGGGCCTTCCCCCGATGAGCCTTGTAGCCATCGTAGGCCTCGTGGCGGAAAGTCCCCCCGGGCAAGTCGTAACAAGCGGCAATATAATCGGGCTTGAGGTCCTGGATGATTTTGATGAGCATGGCCGAGAGTCCGTAAAGAGCGCCCGTCGGTTCCCCTTTGCTTGAGACAAACTCCGGCAGGGCGTGGTAGGCGCGGTGGAGAACCGCATGAGCGTCAATAAGCACCAAACTCTTTCGCTTTCCGGTTCTGGTTTTTTCTCTTTCTTTTCGTGCTTCAACAGCCTTCTTCATTTATTTAATCTCTCTAATCCAGCATCTAAAATCTATCACCTATTCTTCACCGAAAGAAATCTCTCTTGTTTTCTCATCAAGGAATTTAAGATAGACCTTGAGGGTCCCGGAAGGTAAAATCTTCCCCACCCTCTCCGGCCATTCGATGAAAATCAGATTTTCTTCGTTTGAAATTATTTCTTTCCAGCCCAATTTCTCAAGCTCACTTGCTTGTTCTAATCTATACGCGTCTATATGCATCAAACTCTTAAATCTTAAATCTTTCTGGCCTCGCTTCGGCTCGGACGAAGCGAGAATCTCAAATCTTTTCATAATCACAAAGGTGGGGCTTTGGATGGGTTCTTTAATGCCAAGGAGCTTCCCCACCTCCTGGACCAAGGCGGTTTTGCCTGACCCCAAATCTCCATAGAGCGCCGCAACTGTTGCCTTGCTTCTCGGCTCCGCAGAGACTTGACGCAAAATCTTTTTAGCCGCTTCGGCGGTCTCCTTCAAACTTTTAGAAATAAACTTCATATGTATCGATACTAATATACAGCCAGTGCGGCGAGCAACAAAAAAGCCCCGATTCTTCAGGGCTTAGTTCTTGCTGAAAGCTGGCAGCTGAGAGCTCCCTTTCACCTCCAATTAAACTTGTAGACTGTCGTGCTCTCGTAAGTCCGGTATGGGTAGTAGTTGCTCGAGGGGTAGTATCCGCCGTAGTGCCCGTAGTAAGAAGGATAATATGACGGATAGTACGGGCGTAAGTGCGCCGGCTCCTTGTAGGGCACCTGCCACTCTGCCGGCGCGTAATTAGAAGGGTAGGAGAGCGAGTATGAGGGGCGCAGATGCGAGGGCTCTTGGTACTCAACCTGACTTTCATGAGGCACCGACGGGTAAACTGTTTGACTGGAGTACTTTCTCCTAACGCTCCGCTCCCTCTCTCCCCTGATTGCAGCCCTCTCAATTTGCTTATGCACTTCGTCCGATTCGTCCGAGAGCTCCCTTTCCTTCTCTGACGATTTACAATATCGGAAACCGCCAAAGATGGTCGGCGGCGCGTATTCACCCGGCAGGAGCTTGTCGTCGAAGTTAGGCGGGCTCACGGAGAGAGCGGGTGGTGCGTAGGCCGCTCCCGCGTCACTTCCAAAAACCCCCGAGGGCGCCCCTAGGGCCAAAATCAAAAGAACTATAGTTTTCATAATCTGGCGTGATTATACCATATTGATATAATCTTTCCATGTCCATCCATTTCGAGGAGGAGAAACAGACAGAAAAGCTGGAAGAACTGCGCAAGCGTGAAGCCGAGACTCTGGCCGAGACTCTGGCCGAGAAGTATCGCCTCCCCTACGCCAACCTCGGGCCTGTGCCCGTTGACCCCGACGCCCTCCGAGTTCTCCCCGAAAAGGAGGCCCGGGAGGCCATGCTCGCTCCCTTCAATCTGGTGAACAAGAAACTCCACGTCGGCGTCCTCTCGCCCGAAAACGAAAAGACGGTTACCGCTTTAAACACCTTGAAGGAGCGCGGCTTCGAACCTCTGCTATTTATGGTCTCGGAGGAGAGTCTGGAGAAGGTTTGGTCGAAGTACGCTGACCTCTCCTATGCCGTCGAGGTTCGCGGCGGCGCCATCGAGATTGGCAGCGCCGAGGTGGAGAAACTCCTCCGCCAAATCAAAACCATTGCCGACGTCGCCCGATTCATCGAGGAGACGCTCAAGGAGGAAAGAAGTTACAGAACCACGCGCATCCTCGAAATCATTCTGGCCGGAGCCCTCGCCACGGCGGCCTCCGATATTCATCTCGAGCCGGAAGAGAAATATGTGCGGGCGCGACTGCGCCTGGACGGCGTTCTCCAAGACCTCCTCAACCTCGACCGCGAGACCTACACTCTCCTCCTCTCGAGAATCAAGCTCCTCTCCGGACTCAAACTGAACGTCACGGCCGAGGCCCAGGACGGGCGCTTTAGCGTGGGACTTGGCGGGAGCGACATCGAGATTAGAACCTCGATTCTCCCCGGCGCCTACAACGAGTCGGTGGTGATGAGGGTCCTCAACCCCAAAAGCATCGCCGTGCCTTTGGAGGAGCTCGGCATCGAGGCGGGCCTCCTAGCCATCCTCGAACGCGAGATTGCCAAACCCGACGGCCTGATTTTGACCACCGGTCCCACCGGCTCGGGCAAGACCACCACTCTCTACGCCTTTCTCAAAAAAATTCACAAACCGGAGGTCAAGATTATCACCATCGAGGACCCTATCGAGTACCATCTGCCCGGCATCGTCCAAACGCAGGTTGAGGCCGAGGAGAATTACACCTTTCTCTTGGGACTCCGCTCGGCCCTCCGCCAGGACCCGGACGTCTTGATGGTCGGCGAGATTCGAGACAAGGAGACGGCCGCCACAGCCATCGACGCCGCCTTAACCGGCCACCTCGTCTTTTCGACACTTCATACCAACAACGCCGCCGGCACCTTTCCTCGGCTCATTGACCTCGGCGTCAATCCCAAAATCATTTCCTCGGCCTTAAGCGCAGCTATGGCCCAGCGGCTCCTGCGGAAACTCTGCCCGGAGTGCAAAAAGGTACTCAAGCTTTCGGCCAAAGAAAAAGAGACGATTGCCAAAGTCTTGGAGGGCGTTGACCCCAAAGAGTATGGGGTCAAGGAGATAAAAATCTTTGAGGCGGTCGGCTGCCAGAGGTGCAACGGCACCGGTTATAAGGGTCGGACCGGCGTCTACGAGGCCATTCTGACAGATGAGCGCGTTGAAAAAGCGATAACCGCGAACCCCAGCGAACGAGAAATCTGGAAGGCGGCCAAGCCCCAAGGTATCTTGTCTCTCCGTCAGGACGGGATTATTAAGGTTTTGAAAGGGATTACCTCTCTGGAAGAGCTCGCTCGAGTTCTAGACGTTGAAGGTTAAAGATGCTCTAAAGCGAAAAAGTGGAAAACTGCTCTTGCGGCCGGGGAGGAGGCCGGTAAGATGGCAAAAAGGAATCGAGGGCATGAATCTCTAAGCAATACTTTTGAACAAGTTCAAAAGTTAAACGTTTAATCTAAGGAGAGACCCCGCGCCGAGCCGAAACTCGGACCGGACCATCCTCGATAAAACGTCAGAAGGCCTCTCGACCCCATTGCTTAGAGAGTCATGCCCTAGACTAAACACTAAACCGCAGAGACTAAAGCAAGTCTAGCATAAATTATCATCAATGTCAAGAATAAGCAAAACCCTTAAAGGGCCGAAAAAAGAGGAAAAAGAAATACCGGCAGAACCCGCTCCGACGCCCTCCGACCGCGAATTTTTGGACACGGCTCTGCGGCCAGCCGCCTGGGACGAGTACGTCGGCCAGAAAAACATCAAAGAGAATCTCCTGATACTCCTGACCGCCGCTAGCGAGCGCTCTCATCCGCCCGAGCACCTCCTCTTTTACGGCCCGCCCGGCCTCGGCAAGACCACTTTGGCCCACCTGGTGGCGCGCCAGTGCGGCGCGCCTATCAAGGTCACCTCCGGCGCCGTCATAGAGAAAGTCGGGGACCTGGCCTCCATTCTTACCAACCTCTCGTCCGGCGAGGTCCTTTTTATAGACGAGATTCACCGTCTGAACAAGACCATCGAGGAGGTTCTCTACCCGGCCATGGAGTCCGGCTTTCTCGACATTGTCATCGGCAAGGGGCCATCGGCTCGAACTATCCAACTCGAGCTCCCGGCCTTTACTTTGGTCGGAGCCACCACCCGCGTGGCTCTGCTCTCCTCGCCTCTGCGCTCGCGCTTCTCGGGCGGCATCTTCCGCCTGGAGTACTACAGCCAAGATGAGATTGAGGAAATTCTCCGCCGCTCGGCCAAGATTCTCGGCGTCAAACTCGAAGGGACGGCTGTGA
Organism: Candidatus Tayloriibacteriota bacterium; assembly: GCA_016181525.1. Classification (GTDB taxonomy): domain Bacteria; phylum Patescibacteriota; class Minisyncoccia; order Phycocordibacterales; family JACOZD01; genus JACOZD01. The sequence continues at coordinate 25,959 of JACOZD010000014.1, forward strand.
CCGAAATCGCCAAGCGCGCCCGCTCCACCCCCCGCACCGCCAACTATCTTCTCAAAAGAACCCGGGACTACGCCCAGGTCAGAGGCCGCGCCGTCTCGGTTAAGCTCGTGCGGGAGGCCCTCTTACTTCTCGGCATCGACGAGCAGGGTCTCTCGCCCGCCGACCGCAAACTTCTCTCTCTCTTGGCGGAGAAGTTTGGCGGCGGGCCGGTCGGCCTGGGGACTCTGGCGGCCGCGCTCTCGGAGGAGGAAGAAACTATCGAAGAATTCCACGAACCTTACCTTATGCAAATTGGCTTCATCGCCCGCACCCCGCGCGGCCGCGTCCTCACCGCCCGCGGCCTCGAGCACGCCGGCCGCCGCACCTTAGGAATTTAAAAAGGTAAAATAAGATGCGATCGCATCTTATTTTACCTTGTATCCTTTTTACCTTGTATCCTTGCTCATTTACTAAAAAGTTAATAAGCTACAAGCTAAAAGCTATTGATATGTCCGGACACAATAAATGGACCCAGATAAAGCGGCAGAAGGAGAGAACGGACACTGCCAAATCCAAAATTTTCGGCAAGTACGCCAAGCTCATAACTGACGCCGCCCGCAAGGCTCGCGGCAACTCATCCGACCCCGCTCTCAAAGCGGCCATCGAGAAGGCGCGCTCGTTTAATATGCCAAACGAGAACATCGAGCGAGCCATTAAAAGAGCCACCGAGACCGAAGAGGCCATGGAGAGAGTAATCTACGAGGCCTACGGCCCCGGCGGCTGCGCCCTCATCATTGAAGTCCTGACATCCAATCGCAACAAAACGGCGCAAGAAATCAAACATATCCTCTCCGAGCAAGGTTTTGCCCTGGCCTCGCCCGGCTCGGCCGCCTGGGCGTTCAGCAAAACAGCCGAAAGTTACTCTCCGCAAACCACCATTCCCCTCTCCGAGGAGGACCTCAAAAAGCTGAAAGCACTGGCCGACGCGCTTGAAGCAAGCGACGAGGTGCAAGAAGTATTTTCTAATGCAGAATAATCAAAAAAGTCCATCTTGTTTTGACTATTTTTATGAAAGTCCTCGCCATCGACCCGGGATACGAAAAGGTTGGCGTGGCTGTCATTGAGGGTACCCGCAACAAGCCCTCACTGACTTACTCTGCCTGCCTCAAGACCAAAAGAGTCCTCGCTCACGAGAAACGCCTCTTTCAAATAGCCGAGACCTTAAATAATTTAATCGAGAGGTTTAAGCCGAATTGCCTGGCGATCGAAGAATTATTTTTCGTCAAAAACCAGAAAACCGCTCTTAAGGTAGCCGAGGCCCGCGGAGTCATTCTCTCGGAGGCGGCGCGAAAGGATATCCCTGTCTGCCAGTACACACCCCTCGAGGTTAAAATTGCTTTGACCGGCTACGGCCGGGCAGACAAGAGCCAGGTCACGGCCATGGTCCGCAAGCTCCTGCCTTTGGACGGCCGACGACGCGAAGACGACGAGTTCGACGCCATTGCCATCGGTCTCACCTGCCTGACCAGCCAAAATAGATTCAAGATTTAAGTTTAAAGCAGTAAGGGCGGAGTTATACACAGGTGCGGTTGTTTGCGCAAAAAAAATATTTCTGCTACAACTAGCGTTAAAATTATTCATAACTCAAAAAGCTATGGATGAATTTGAAAAAGATTTCGGGGAGAGCGGTGAGGACGAAGCTGCGGGAGAAGGCAAACTGCGCTCTCACGGACTCGATGATGAGGAAGAGGAAGAAGAGAAGGAGGAAGGGGCGACCGACTCCTCCGAAGATCAGTCCGGGTACTGAATCAAAAGAAAGAATCCCCCTTCGGGGATTCTTTCTTTTGACCTCTACATTACTACTTGCTGCTTGCTACTTTCACCTTAATGAATCTGGTGGCCCCGATTCGCACCGTGCCGTCGCTCTTCAGGGCGTAAAGCGGGTCGGAAATCTTTTCTTTGCTCTCCACCATTGAAACGGCGCCCTGCCGAACCAGTCGCCGAAACTCCGACTTTGAGGGCACCAGTGACTCCGCCAAGGCCAGCTCCGAGAGCAGGGTGCCGGAGGGCACCTTAACTTCCTTGATCCCTTCGGGCACGCCGCCTTTGGCGAAGGTGTTCACGAAGTCCCTCTCGGCCTCCTTGGCGGCGGCCTGGCCGTGGTAAATCTCGCTAATCTCTCTGGCTAAAAGCATCTTGATGTCCCGAGCCGACTGGCCGCCGCTAGAAAGCGAGGCTTCTATCTTTTCCACTTCGGAGAGCGGGGTGTAGGCCGCCAGCCGAAAGTAATCGCCGATGGCCGAGTCGGGGATGGACATAATCTTGCCGTAAATCGAGGCGGCCGGCTCGGCGATGCCGATGTAGTTGCCGAGCGACTTAGACATTTTTTCTTTGCCGTCGGTGCCGACAAGAAGTTCGCAAGCGAGCACCGCCTGCGGCGGGCGGCTGTTGGCCTTCATCACGTCTCGGCCAAGGAGCATGTTAAAGGTTTGGTCGCTGCCGCCAATCTCGAGGTCACAGCTCCCGAAAATTTCCGAGAGCACATAGGAATCGATGCCCTGGAGAACGGGGTAAATGAGCTCATGCATGTAAAGCTCCTCGCCTCGCTTGATTCTCCCCTCGAACATGTCGCGTTCGATGAGGCGGGCGTGGGTAATGTGCCGCACGGTCCAGAGAAAACCGCGCAGGGTCACGGCCACGATGTCTTTTTTGCGGAAGACGTTTCGCTGCATCCGAGTCGACTCGTAGAGAGCGGTCTTGCCGATGAGCGAGTTCGGGTCAAGTTCGACCGTTCGGCGCTCGCCGCCGGCGTTTATCTCCACCGCCGCCCGAGTGCCCGGCGGGAACTCGAGGTCAGTCGGCCCCATGTACCAGTCGGAGTTGCGAATCCAGGCAAAGTGGGCCTCGCTGGTAAGCAGAATTTTCCCGACCTGCTCAATGTAAGTCTGCATGTTCCGCTCAATCTCGGCGAACCCCACCTCCGGCCGGACGCGGCTGCGGCCCGAGGGGTCGCCAATGGCGGCGGTGTAGTCGCCGACCACGAAGACCACCTTGGCGCCGAGATCCTGGAATTGCCGGAGTTTGCGCAAAATAACCGCGTGGCCGAGGTGGATATCCGGCCGGGTCGGGTCGGCCCCGAGTTTGATGACACACTTCTCGGGAGCGCTCTCGATTTTGCGGCTGAAGACACCGTCCTGGTCGACGAAGCTCGTCACTCCCCGGGTCAAAACTTCTTGAAGACCGTTCGAGGTTGAGACAGCCATGGCTAATAATTTACCACAGAAAGAGGGGCGCTTCTATTCCGTCATATGATAGTATTGATGGCGCATGAAAAAGAGATTGCGCAGATTCGTCTGGAAAACGGTCGTTTTTTTTGTGTCCCTGGCGGCCCTCTCGAGCGGAGTTCTTCTCCTTTGGGTAGCGACGCTCAAAATTCCCAACCTCTCGGCCTTCGAGACGCGCCGGGTCAGCCAGTCGACCAAGCTCTACGACCGCTCCGGCGAGGTTCTCCTCTACGACGTTCATGAGAACGTTAAACGCACCGTCATCCCCATCTCGGAGACGTCTGAATACATCCGGCAGGCCACCGTGGCCATCGAGGACGCCGACTTTTACGAGCATAAGGGCATCCGCCTAAGCTCCATTATCCGGGCCATGCTCGTGAATCTCGAGGAAAAGAGCTTCAGCCAAGGCGGCTCGACCATCACCCAGCAGGTCGTCAAAAATGCCCTGCTGACCGGCGATAAGAGCGTCTCCCGGAAACTGAAGGAGTGGATTCTGGCTGTAAAGCTGGAGAAGGTTATGAGCAAGGAGAAAATTCTGGAGCTCTATCTTAACGAGATTCCTTACGGCGGGAGCGTTTACGGCATCGAAGAGGCCAGCCAGGCCTTTTTCGGCAAGAAGGCCAAGGATCTCTCGGCGGCCGAGGCGGCCTACATCGCCGCCCTGCCCAAGGCCCCGACCTACTACTCTCCCTACAACAGCAACAACCGGGCCGCCCTCGAGGAGCGCAAGAACTTGGTCCTGCGGCAGATGAAGGGGTCAGGATACCTCACTGAAGAAGAGTACAAAAAGGCGGCAAGCGCGAAGGTAGAGTTTAAGCCCCAAGAGAACATCGGCATCAAAGCTCCGCACTTCGTGGTCTACGTTAAAGAGTACTTGGAAGACAAGTATGGTGAGAAGGCGGTGGACGAAGGAGGACTCAAGGTCATAACCACCCTGGACTATAAGTTTCAGGAAAAGGCCCAGGAGATTGTCGAACGTTATGCTCTGGAGAACGAGAAGAACTTCCGCGCCTCGAACGCCGGCCTCATAGCCATCGACCCCAAGACCGGCCAGATTCTGGCCATGGTCGGCTCGCGCAACTACTTCGACGACAAAATCGACGGCAACTTCAACGTTACCCTGGCCCATCGCCAGCCCGGCTCGGCCTTCAAGCCCTTCGTCTACGCCGAGGCCTTTAAAAAAGGATACCTGCCCGAGACCGTTCTCTTCGACCTTAAAACCGAGTTCCAGTCAACCTGCACGCCGGAGCACAAGCCCAAATCCCCCCGCGACAACCCCGACGAGTGCTACAGTCCTTCTAACTACGACGACAAGTTCCGCGGGCCGATTACTCTCCGCACCGCCCTGGCCTCGTCCATCAACGTCCCCTCGGTCAAGCTCCTTTATCTGGCGGGACTCTCCGACTCCATCCGCCAAGCCCGCTCCATGGGGGTGGAGAGCTTGGAGGAGGGTGACCGTTACGGCTTGACGCTGGTTCTCGGCGGCGGCGAGGTGACGCTCCTTGAGCTGACGAGCGCCTACGGCGTCTTTTCCAATAACGGAATTCGAGAACCGGCCGCGGCCATCCTCTCCATCGAGGACCGCCGGGGGCAGGTTCTCGAGGAGTATCGGAGTCGGAGCGTCGAGGTTCTCCCCAAAAACGCGGCCTTGCTCATAAACGACATTCTCTCCGACAACGAGGCTCGCTCCCCCACCTACGGCTTGAACTCTCCGCTCTACTTCCGCGGCCGGGACGTGGCCGCCAAGACCGGCACCACCAACGACTATCGCGACACCTGGATTGTGGGCTACACCCCGAACATCGTCATCGGCGCCTGGGCCGGCAACAATGACAACTCCTCGATGGAGAGGCGGATTGCCGGTCTCATCGTCGCGCCTATGTGGAACGCGGTTATGAACGAGGCCATCGGGCGCCGGCCCTTCGAGACATTCGAGAAACCGGAGCCGCCGGACTTAAAGAACGTTAAGCCCGCCCTGAAGGGCATGTGGCAGGGGAGCGAGGTTTACGTCATTGACAAAATCTCGGGCAAACTGGCAACGGAGGAGACTCCCGAAGAGGCCCGCGAGGAGCGTTCGGTTAAAAATGTCCACACCATTCTCCGCTGGGTAGACAGAGACAATCCTTCGGGCTCGCCGCCCGGAAACCCAGCCTCCGACCCGCAGTACGAAAACTGGGAATATGCCGTGAGAGAGTGGATTAAAGCCAGCGGTTTTGCCGAGGAAGATAAGAATATTATCCCGACCGGATACGACGACGTCCACAAGCCGGAGTTCAGACCTGTTTTAAAAATTGAAAGTCTCGACCCCAACAAAGAATATGGCCAGAACGAGAAAATTACGGTCAAAGTGGTAAATACTTCTCGCTATCCGCTTGTCCGGGCGGAGTTTTACCTGAACGGAGCCCTGGTGGGCTCGGCCGACCGCGAGCCGCTCGTTTTCTCCTTCATCCCGGCGGACCTCGGTCTCGCGGGCGGCGGCCACGAACTTAAGGTTGTAATCAAGGACTCCGCGCTCTTTAAAGCCGAGATTGTCAGCCAGTTCAGGGTCAGGCAGTAAAACCCGTCAGGAAGGTTATAAATGTTCAACACCGAGTGTTGCACACCCACTAGCGGATGTCGAGGAAGGATTTGTCGGTGAGGGATTTTATCTTCTCCAGAATCTCCTGTTTTTTGAGAAAAACGGCGGATTTGAGGGCTGGCGAGCCGGAGAGTCGGATGATACCATCCTTTATCCGCACCACCTCATCTTTAATCTCAACAGGCAGAACTTCCCTCAAAACCTCAAGCACCGCGGCCTTCTCGCGCTCTTTGTCAAGACCAAGTTTTTTAAACTTGGCGAAGAATGAGGAGATGTTGAACATAAGATAAATTATGCTATGAGGTGACACCTCATAGCATAACACCTCATAGCATAACCTCATAGATTTATTTGTTCATTGGCATAACCAGATAGGTGAAGCTCTTGTCCCCCACTCCCTGCATAACCATCGGTTTTGAGAGGCCGCTCAAGAAAAGCGAGACCGAGTCGGCGTTCAGGGACTGAAAGCAATCCAAGATGTAGCGATGATTGAAGTTTATCTCCAGGTCCTGACCCTTAAGCGTGGCGTCCACTCTCATACTGTTCTCACCCACGTCGGCGTTTCTGGTGTTGACCCGAAAGAGCTTCTCCGAGGGCTTTATCTCCATCTGGAGCTGGTTGAAACTGTCGGAGAAAACAGTGGCTGTCTTTAAGGCCCCCAAAAGGTCTTCTTTGAGAGCTAGGGCCTCGGTCTTGAACTCTTTGGGAATAATTTGCTTATAGTCGGGAAAGACGCCGTCAATAAGCCGGGAGATGAGGTAAACGCCGTCAAAGACAAAAGCGGCTTGGTTTTTGTCGAAGAAAACGTCAATCTCGCCGTCAAAGTCCTCGAGAACCCGTTTTATCTCGGGGATGTTTTTTTGGGGAATGAGGATGGAGAAATTTTCTTTAGGTTTTTTCAGGCGCACCCTCTTCTCGGCCAGGCGAAAGGAGTCGGTGGCTGTAAAAACCGCATCACCTTCTTCGGCGTAAATGTAGACGCTTGAGAGTTCTGGTTTGACATGAGAGGTGCCGGAACTGTACCAAACGGCCCGGAGACCGCTAACAAGGTCCTTGGCGTTGATTTTAAAGCTTTTTTCGGCGTCGGTCTTAGGCAAGGTGGGGAAGTCACTCGGGTCCACGGCCTTAATCAAAGTTTTGTTATGGGGGGTCTCCACCGATAGGTTGCGGTCAATCACCTCCAGGGTAATGTTTTTGTCGGCTACTCCGGAGATGAGGTTATAGAGCACAACCCCCGGCACCGCCACCACTCCCTCGGATGAGACCCTGACCGGCGCCGAGACCTCGATTCCGAGGTCAAGATTAGTGGCTCTGATCTTGAGAGTATTTCCAACCGCCTCGAGTAGAAGACAGTTCAGTATCGGCAGGACGGGGTTGCGGCGGGTGATTTTTTGAGCCTGCGAGACGATATTTAAAAGTTTTTCCCTGGGAGTTTCTATCTTCATAAACATATCTTATCTATTTATTATCTTAAAAACCTATTGATGTTTATTAGCGTTGTGAATATGTGGATTCAGGTTTTTATTGCCTGATATACTGGCTTTTTCAGGATTTCTCTCCACACCGAGTGTTTATAATCTAGTTCATAAAGTCTGTAAAGTCTATAAAGAATTTTAAACAATCATGTTCCTAATCTGGTTGAGCTCCTCGGTTAGGATAGAGTCGGTCTTAAGGTCTTCTTTTATCTTTTCGCAGGAATGGATAACGGTGGTGTGGTCTCGGCCGCCGAGTTTTGCTCCGATGGACGGGTAGGAGACGTTAAAGTCTTCCCGGAGAATGTACATAATCATCTGGCGGGGTTTAACCACCTCCTTGCGGCGGGTTTTTTCGTAGATACTGGCCTCGTCGATGTTGTAAAAGCCGGAGATAATCTTAATAACATCCTTAACCGAGACGGTTTTCTTGGGCCTGCTTATCTTAATGAGGTTTTTTATCTCCATAATGGAGAGCTCGCGGTTTTTAAGCTGGGTCTGGCAGATGATAGAGTTCAGTATTCCCTCAAGCTCGCGGATGTTGGAGTCAATGTTCTCGGCTAAAAATTTAATGACCTCCGAGGAGAGGGTGGAGTTGTGGAGTTTGATTTTGACCTGAATAATGGCCAAGCGCGACTCATAATCCGGCGGCGGAATGTCCACAATCATCCCGGCCACGAAGCGGGACTTCAGCCGCTCTTCAAGGCTAGGGATGAAGTTTGGATGTTTGTCGGAAGAGAAAACCAGCTGTTTGTTGTTGTCGTAGAGGGTGTTGAAGAGGTGGAAGAGCTCCTCCTGACTCCGTTCCTTGCTTGAGAAAAACTGGACGTCGTCCATAATAAGAACGTCGTACTTGCGGTACTTTTCCTTGAAGTTATTGACCTTGCCGGACTGGAGGGAGTTAAAAAAGTCCACCGCGAATTTCTCCGAGGTGATGTAGTAAATTTTGCGTTCTCGGCTGCCGGCCTTAAGCTGATTGCCCACGGCCTGGATGAGGTGAGTTTTGCCGTGGCCGGTGCCGCCGTAGACGAAAAGGGGGTTGTAGGACAGGGGTTTTTTGATGATGGCCTGGGCGGCGGCGTAGGCCAGCTCGTTGAAGGGTCCGACGATAAAGGACTCGAAGGTGTAGCGGGGGTTCAGATTATCCTCCTTGTTGATGTAGACGTCCGGGAGAGGGAGCTCTCGAATCGGCTCCGGCTCGGCCATCCGGCTGTCGGCCTCGCGCTTTTTGCTGTCCTTGGCCACCACATACTCAAGGGCGCGGACGTCACCCGAGTAGTTGCGCAGGCTTTTAAGGATAAACTTGTGGAACTTGTTAAGAAGCCAGTCTTTGACGAAGATATTCGGGACACTTAAGAAAACCATCCCCTCCTCTTGCTTCAAGATATAGGTATCCTTAAACCACATGCCGAAGTTGGCCTTGGAGACGTTTAGCTCCACCTCCACCAGAACACTATCCCAGAGCTTCTTGTTGTCCATCTTGCTTAGGATTATATACCCGCCGAGGCGGAGAAAAACTTGTGAGGAAAGGTCTGATGTGTTAATAATGTGTGGACATGTCGTTCACCTACAAACCAAAGAGAAAGAAAAGAGCCAGAACGCACGGCTGGAGAAAGCGAATGCGCAGTGCCGGCGGCCGGCGGGCTATCCGCAACCGCCGCCGGATTGGGAGAAAGAGATTGACGGTGTGATTTAGTGAGAATTCAAATTTTTTGCCTTGCAGAGCGCGGCGGCGCGAGCAGAACAATTTACCAACAGGCGAATATGCGCAGCTAAAAATTTGAATTCTCACTTCATCCGGTTTTATCAACACATTTTCCTCTACTTATCCTCATGCTCCCTAGAGAAAAACGCCTCCGGACGGCCGAGGTTCGGGAGGTTTTGAAAAATGGTAAGAGCGCCCGCTCGGGACGATTCCAGATGAGATATCTCTTGCCGTCCGGGGCGGGGCTGCCGCGTTTTGCGGCGGCCGCCCCGAAAAAAACCTTTGGCACAGCCGTCCGCCGCAACAGGATGAGAAGGACGATATACGCCGCTTTAGCCGAACTCCGTCCCTCCCTCCCCTCTCGGCCCTTGAAGGCCGTTGTCTTTGCCTTGGGCGGAGCGGACGGACTTAGTTCGGCAGAGGTTATCTCTGAACTCCGCGAGCTCTTCCGGAACTCTTTCGGTTCCTTGTAGTTTGGCGGCCCCTCTAATACAATAACGGGGATGATTTCGGCCGCCTTTAGCGCTATTTTTTACCGCCCGCTTTACAACGGGCTGGTTTTTTTGCTTTCCGTTTTCCCTTTTCTGGATGCCGGCTTGGCCATCATTATTTTTACCATTATTATCAAGTTTGCTCTCTTCCCGCTCTCCAAAAAATCCATCAAAACTCAGCTTGTCATGAAGAGCGTTCAGCCGGAGGTCGATAAAATCAAGGAAAAACACAAAAACGATAGAGAGCGGCAGGCCAGGGAGCTTCTTAACTTCTACCGAGGGAACGACATTAATCCTTTCTCCGGCTTCTTTCTCATCCTGATTCAGTTTCCCATCCTCCTCGCCCTTTACTGGGTTTTTTACAAAGGCGGTCTTGACCCCATTAACACCGGATTGCTTTACTCTTTTGTGATGCCGCCGGTGGACTTTGACCACTCCTTCCTTAGTATCTGGAACATCTCGGAGAGGAGCGTCCCCTTGGCCCTGACGGCGGCCGCCGTCCAGTATCTCCAGATTAAGTTCTCCATGCCAATAGGGAGCACTCCTGCCGGCGAGAAGTCGTTTGGGGCCGACCTGGCTAAGATGATGCAGCTTCAGATGAAGTATGTCTTTCCGGTAATTATTTACTTTATCGCCCACACCTCCGGCGGCCTGGCTCTCTATCTCATCACCAGCTCTCTCTTTGCCGTCGGGCAGGAGCTTTACATGCGAAAGAATCTGAAGAGCGGCAAGACAAGCAATCCTTTGGTTGTAAATCAGGTTAAGTAACGATATGTCAGCCGAAAAAATCATCAAAATCACGCGCCAAGTCTTGGAGAAGATGGCCATTTCATTCGAGAGTGTGGAGGAGGCGGAGAGCGGCTTGCCTAACTGCCTCAAAATCGTTATTAAAACCCGCGAGTCGGGCAGGCTTATCGGCAAAGGCGGCGAGCATTGGAGCGCCCTGAACTTTATCGTCAAAAAAATGGTGGAGAGGAGTGTGGATGAGGGCGTTCTTAGCGAGAGGCGTTTTTTTGTGGACATTAACGACTACTACGAGGCGGCTCTCCGGGAGCTTAAGACTAAAGCGGTCATTATGGCCGAGCGGGCTAAGTCCTTTAAAACGGCCGTGGAGCTCGAACCCATGCCGCCCTTCGAGCGGATGGTCGTCCATACGGCCCTCGAGGGAGCAGGCGACGTTATCACGGAGTCAAAAGGAGCGGGTAAGAATCGCAGAGTGGTTATAAAGTACGTCGAAAAAGATAGGGTTTAGGGTTAAAAGTTTGGGGTAAAACTTGGGAATTAGAGAGGGAAATAATCTAATCGTCAATTTTTTAGCTTTCCACAGGGGGCTAAAGAAGAGGTTGCTTAAAAAATGGCTTATAATATAATGTCCTCTGTGATTATCAGCTAATTTAGTCAGTTTATGAATAAACAAGCAATCGTCGAGGCGGTGGCGGGCAAGCTCGGAGGCACCAAAGCTGAGGCCGAGGAGGCGGTGGATACGGTCGTTAATTCCATTATCGAGACTCTGAAGAAGGGCGGCGAGGTCTCTATCGCCGGGCTCGGCATCTTTTCTGTCCGCCAGCGCAAGGCCCGCGAGGCCCGCAATCCCAGAACCGGCGCCGCTATCCAGGTGCCGGCCATGAAGGTCCCTAAGTTTCGTCCGGCTAAGGGTCTCAAGGAGGCGGTAAAATAGCGACAAGTTTGATTTCTTAAAGTCCGTCCAAAAACCGCCGTAGGCGGTTTTTGTGTTTTTTGTGTTAGGATAATTTCGTCTTGGATTTAGGGCGGGATTAGTTTAGTGGCAGAATGGGACACTTCCAATGTCCAGACGGGAGTTCAATTCTCCCATCCCGCAAACGCGGGCAGTACAGCAAAAACCCTCCCCGACGGTGTCGGAGAGGGTCCCTTCGGCTCGGTTCAGCTTGCGGTTGCACCCTGCTGTTTCTGCTAGTCGTGGTGAGGCGATAAACTGATTGGCGATGTGTCCATCAAGGCCACTGACTTGAACCGGCGGTACAAGACCAAGGTCTTTGTTGGCGAGAGCGGTTTGGCCAGATGAGAGTACCCGTGCGTCGGGTGAAAAATCTTTCCTCTACGGATAACAACATTTCTTTTCATAACCAGCCTCTATCTTAATTTTATGACGTTTGCTTAAACCATCAAGCCGGTTTGTTTGGTGGATAACCGGCTTTGGCTTATTATATACCAATTTTGTAATTTAGTCAAAATTCAGGGGGGGAGATGTTTGAGAAACAGTTCCCCTATCTTGTCCGCCGGGGCGGCTCTGTTCCCGGACTCTTTTGAGCAGATGAGACAGCGGTGAGTCAAGACAAACTGGCCCGCTTTTTGAACGAGGCCGACCGGTTCCATCAGCCCGCCGCACTTCTCCGCTCTGTCGCCCGGGTTGACGTCCACGTGCTTGCTCCAGAGGCACTCGGGGCAATGATTGGTGTAGCCGTCGCCATGAACCGGCGCCGCGCAGTGCTCGCAGGCAAAGTCCTCGACGGTTCTCCTGAATCTTTTCTCCTCCACCGCCATATTTTACCCGCTTCTCCCATTGACACAAACCAAGATTTAATATAATTTCGGCTCAATCAAGTTCTTTAACAAACAAAGGAAGACAAATGAAAAAACTAATTTATCCAGCCCTTCTGCTTTTGGCTCTATGGATGAGCTTTAACCTTACGATGTTTTTTGCTTTTGCTGAACATATTTACGTTATCCTTCTTCTTCAGGTGATGATTGTCTTTACCACTATTATTCTGGTGACGAAGGGTCGGCTTGCTTCCCCGGCTCGATTTTTCGGTTGCATTTTCGCTGTAGCGGTAATTTTATCATCCGTTTTGTCTCTTACCGCCTTGGCAGTTCCTCAAAATACGTTGCTGGTTTACAAGGGCAGAGTACACTACCCGGGTGAAAATTACGGTCGACTATCGACTCTCTTCTGGAGCGAACCCAGAAGCTTTTGGAAAATCGCCGAGACGAACTATTTTCCGGTTTTGGACATTCCTGGTGTGAAATTTAAGGATGGCAAGTTTGACCTCGCGCTCACGGTCGAGGCGGAGTACGACTTTGAGAGAGCGCTCAAGTATAAGGTGCACGAGCCGGCGCACTTTCGAGAAATCGAGCGCGTGCCGGAGGATGTCAGGTCATACATCATGATTCTCAAACCGGAGATTGTGACCATCGGGGAACTTGCAAAGCTCTTGTCCGAACCTCACCTTCTGCCGGCCTCGATTATCCCCATTCGCTGGCGCGTCACCGCTGTCCAGGTCTCCCCGAAATCTTAAAAACACCCGACTGCCGAAGCAGTCGGGTTTTTGTTGTCTTTCCTGCTAACTGCTTACTTTCAAAACAAACTCCCTTGATTGGTTTTTTGGGGCCTTTCGGCTGCTCCGGCGCTAAAGGCGGGAGATTTGGCCTCGATGGCGCCGGCTCCGCCGGAGGCGAGGACTTCGGGCAAGCGCTCGAAGTCGGCGCGCAGTTCCTTGAGCATTTGGGTCGAGCGCAGAGCGGCCGCGGGATGGTAGAGCGGGAAGATAAAGCAGCCGTCTACCTTGAAGACCTTGCCGCGGTCGCGGCTGATTTTGGCTTCAGGCAGGAAGTAATTCATGGAAAAACGTCCGAGAGTGGCGATGGCTTTTGGATTGAGCACGGCAATCTGGCGCGAGAGGTAGGGAGAGTAGGCGGCAATCTCCACCGGGTCAGGGTCGCGATTTTCCGGCGGCCGGCGTTTGACGATGTTGGTGATGTAGACGTCCTCCCGCCTCCAGCCGATGCCTTTTATGAGCTCATCCAAAAGTTTCCCCGCTCTGCCCACAAAAGGCCGCCGAAGCTCGTTTTCGTAAAATCCCGGCGCCTCGCCTATAAAAAGAACCTCGGCGTCCGGGTTGCCCTCGCCGAAGACGAGATTTGACTCGCGCAGAGGCAAACTTTTGTCGCTCTCGAGCTCCTCGGCGATTTTTTGTAACTCCGACATCTTGCTCATGGCTTTCCCTTATATTTTTATACTCTCATAAAGAAATATAACAAAAAGAAAAAGGGTTCGCTATCGTAAGGTAGCGAACCCAGAGAACCCGTTGCGGATTCATGCTTGCTTGCGTGTCTGCCCGCCATAGCTTTAGCGGCGGCGGGCGAGGAACTCGCGCCCTTTGCCGATGTCCGTGTTGACCGGAACGTTCTGCTCGCAGAGCGGACAAGTTGCCTCATCCCACGCGTCGAGCGTAACGGAGACGAGCGCGTCAAGCTTCGGAACATCGGCCACATCTTGCGGCGTGATTCCTCCGCGGTTGCAGAGAACGCCGAGACCGACGACGTTGCCGCCGATTGCTCGCGTGGCTTCGACTACTTTCTTGGCAGAACCGCCAGTGGTGAGAACATCTTCCACCACCAGAACATTCTTGTGAGCGACAAGCTTGTCGTAGCCACGCTTGATGACGAAGGCGTCTCCGCTTTCGGACTTCTCGGCGTAGACACCGAACACTTTGTGGCCGTTTATCTCGGAGAGATGATGCGCCGTCCACTGCGAGAGAATCACGCCGCCGATTGCCGGAGCGATGACCACTTGCACGTTGTCGTCCGCGAACCGTTCGGCGATTGCGCGGCAGAGGCGGGACGTTTCCGCGGTGTGCGGATAGACCGCATCCTTGTTGACATACGCCGTGCCGTGGAGCCCTGACGTGTAGACGATGTGGCTGCCCACGATGACCGCTCCAACTTTTCTGAGGACTTTCAGAACTTCTTGTTCGTTCATGTCGAAGGGCCGAATTTCTCCCTTTCCATCACACCACGAGCACTTCTCGTAGTGGCCCTCGGTTTCCGGGCCGTAGTCTTGCCCTTGAACAACCCCGTCAACAACAAACTTTCGGCCGTTTCCGTTGCATTTGTAGCATTTCATTCTGGATCTCCTTTCTATCGATACTGGTTGATTGTATCGCGAAGCTTCACCGTCTCGCGGCGAGCCGCTTCCGCGAAGTCCGCGCCTTTCGAGGCGAAGATGATGCCGCGCGAGGAGTTGATAATCATGCCCTGTCCGCGGCTGTCCTTGCCCGCGGAGACGGTTTTCTCCACGTCGCCGCCTTGCGCGCCGATGCCGGGAATGAGAATCGGCATGTCGCCGACGAGTCCGCGGACTTCGCGCAGTTCTTGAGGATACGTTGCCCCAACGTCGAGTGCGCAGTTTCCGTTCTTGTTCCATTCACGTGAGACTTGGAGCGCTACATATTTGCACAGAGGACCGTGCACATATTTAGTATTGTCCTGCCAGATTACGGAGAAATGTCTGTCCGTGTCAGAACCGAATTTATCGCAGAATTCTCCGTAAGTTGAAATCAATACGTCTTTGTCTTGAAACTCTCTCGCGCCCGGATTGGATGTGCGGCAGAGCACGATGATGCCCTTCTCCGTTCGCGCAAGGAACGGCTGAAGCGCTTCGGCTCCGAGATACGGATGAACCGTGATGGCGTCCGCCTGCAGGAATTCAAATGCTTCCTGCACGTAACCGGCATTTGTGTTGCCGATGTCCGCGCGCTTGGCGTCAAGAATAACCGGAACGTCTGGCGCGACTGTGCGAATGCGGACAATCGTTTCGCGGAGGGCGAACCAGCCAACGTCTCCATACGCCTCGTAAAAGGCGATGTTCGGCTTGTAAGCACATACGAGGTCCTTAGTTGCGGCCACGATTGCAGAGTTGAAAGCGAGAATAGTACTCGCCACATCTTTATCTTTTGCTTGAACTGATTCAGGGATTTGTTTGTAGTCGGAATCAAGCCCGACGCAGATGAAGTTGCCGCGAGACCATTGGGCCTCCAGCATTTGTCGGAAGTTTCGATCATTCATGTCGCTGTCCTCCTTCTTTGGTTGGGAATGTACGATTTAAGCCCGATTGTCGGGCTTAATACTAAAATCACATTACAAGAAATACTAAGAAAAATCAATCCAAAACGAAAAAAGAAACTCCACGAGTTTCTTTCCAAATTCCTTTTCAGTTTTTCTTATGGTCGCAATTACTGAACGCAGTGCGAACCTACTTTGAACGGAACTGACCCGCCCCGCGGCTCCGCCCGCCTGACGGCGGCGCAAAGCAAAACATTTTT
>JACOZD010000006.1 GCA_016181525.1 Candidatus Tayloriibacteriota bacterium
CCCGAAGTACCTGCGGCTCTCCGAGCGGACGGCCGTCGCGCTCCAGATGATCGGCGAGAAGCAGAAGGGCGACTTTCTGTTGATCCCGGCTCAGTTCGGTCTGACCCATCGGGGTCGGTCCGTGCGAAGGGTGCGCGTGGTCTACGCTCCCCACGAGTTCGGCCTCGGGTCGTTCATCGCGGGGTGCATGATCCTGTCGCATCCTGAGCGGCTCGTTCAGTGGGAGCAGTTGCACATCGATTGCCCCGGTGACGAGTACAGTCCCGGTGCCGATGGCAAGTTCTCGCACGCGCCGCTCTTCTACTTCGACGACGGCGAGGTCAAGTTCTTCGCCTTCTGGGTCGGCTACGCCGAAGAGCACTATGGCTCCGCGTCGGGGTTCGTCTCGCAGTAGTCCCTCGAACACTCGAACTCTTGGGTCTTTTGACTCCTCGTCTCTTGATCCTTGAGTTCGCCGTAAAAATGGGGTTGTTCACAAAACATCGTGGACAACCCCTTTTCTTTTTCAAAAAACTGGCTTAAAAACTACTTTCAAATTAAGATGAATGGGGGAAATAACAGGTGAATTCTGCGCCCGCCTTTTTCAGCGTAATAGAATAAAAGATGAAAGATTTTATGGCAGCCAAAAATAAAATATCGAAATTTCAAGGCATCGGCGTTTTGAAGTTGGCAGTAACCGATCAGCGGGAGTCTATGGCTAGAGATATTGAGCTTTTGTTCGAGCTGGGCGCTTTTAGGCATTTGGACAGGGTATGGAAGCAGTTTTTGAATCCGGATGTGGCTAACTGCGCGGAGCACAGTTTCAGGGTGAGCTGGGTCGCGTTGACTTTGGCGAGATATGAGAAGGAGCAAATGTTGAGAAAATTTTGAAAATGGCTCTCGCTCATGATATTGCTGAAAGTCGGGTCGGTGATGTTCATTATCTTTCGCGGCAATATGTGAAGAGAGATGAAAAAAATGCCGTCAAAAGATATTTTTCATGGCATGGTTCACGAAAGGGAGTTGCTTGGTTTAATTAAAGAATACGAGGAAAGGGAGTCTTTGGAGGCCAAAATTGTTAAAGATGCGGACACCATCGATGTTGAGCTGGAACTTAGGGAAATTGACGGCCGAGGCCACAGTTTGGGTAAACTTTGGAAGGAGAGGAGAAATAAATCCGTTTTTCCCAGACTTTATACCCAATCAGCAAAGAAGTTTTGGTTGGCCATTCAAGACGCCAATCCTCACGACTGGCACAATAAATCTCCGAAAAACCGCTTTGCTGGAGGAGATTGGAGGAAATAGAATATTGATATTTAGAAATTTAGACATATCGAAATTTCCTCTAAGTTGTTCACAGCGCCGAGCCCCTTTGTGTGTTAAAATTATTTTATGAGCAGAAACTCAAGGCGGCGCCGAGCGGCCTTTATTGTCCTTAGAGCATCGCTCACGATTCTTTACGCCTACTCCGGCGCTGATTTGATTTTGCATCCTTCGGGCTGGTACTGGGCGGTCGGGGCTTTGCCTGACTTCTTTGGAGTTTTTGTGAACGACATTGGTATTGATAGCTACCTTCGCGGGCAAGGTGTTTTTGAGCTCCTCTTGGCGATGGCTTTTGCCGCCTGGTTCTTGCCCGGAAGAGCGGTGCGAGCGGCGGCCGCTATTAGCGCCGTTCAGATGGCTCTCATTCTCCTTTTGGTGGGAGTAAGGGTTGATACCTTCCGCGACATCGCTATTTTGGGCAACGCTTTGGCCGTCTTCCTGCTCGCTAAATCATCAAGTTATGCCAAATAAAAAAGTTCTTCCTCTAACTATCTTTATCTTCGCTCTTTTAGCCGTTATCAT
The DNA here is from genome assembly GCA_016181525.1 of Candidatus Tayloriibacteriota bacterium. Classification (GTDB taxonomy): domain Bacteria; phylum Patescibacteriota; class Minisyncoccia; order Phycocordibacterales; family JACOZD01; genus JACOZD01. The sequence goes on from JACOZD010000006.1 coordinate 1,825, forward strand.
CCTTGGAATAGGTTGGTTCTTCGCCTCGGGTGCGACCTCCCAGGCCGGTTTTGGCTGGTTCTTTTTTAGTTTCGCGGCGGGGCTCACCATGATTGTTTTGCCCTGCACTCTGCCTTTGGCCTTTGTTATCGTGCCGCTCTCCATGGGTAGGGGAGTCGGCAAAGGTCTTCGAATTGCTCTGGCCTTCGGCCTCGGCGTCGCCATCACGCTCTCGGTCTACGGCGTCTTGGCCGCGGTGGTCGGCAGGGCGGCCATCGGCTCTCTCGGCGCGCCTCTGGAGGCGGTCAAAAACTGGCTCTACTTAGTAGCCGGCATCTTTGTCTATGTCTTCGCTCTTAGCTCTTTAGGATTAGTGCGCTTCAAGATGCCTTCTTACACCGGCGCCGCTCCGTCCTTTATTCAAAAAAAACAAGATTATGTTAAAGCTCTCCTGCTCGGACTTTTTCTCGGCAACATCGGTGTCGGCTGTCCTCATCCGGCCACACCCTTGATTCTCCTTGAGATTGCCAGAGTGGGCGACCTCTTTTACGGCTGGTCGCTTTTCTTTATTCACGCCGTCGGCCGAATTTTGCCTCTCCTCCTTTTGGCCGCCTTAGCTATCGCTGGGATTAATGCTTTGAACTGGCTTATGAAGAGCAGAGACAAGCTCGAGCGCGGCACCGCCTGGGCGATGGTTTTTGTGGCCGGTTTTATCTTGGTTCTCGGTCTCTTTACGCACGACTGGTGGGTTTATTCCGGTCAGCACACTCTCCTTGAGAGTCTCACGGGCGAGGAAGGTTTTTTAACGCGGGTAGCCGAGACAATCGGAACAGAGAAAGCTCACGCCCATGAGGTCCCCATGGGCACAGGGCTCTTCGGTCTGCCCCTTGCTCTCGGCAACTGGGTTCTGGTTTTTCTTTGGGTTTTGCCGCTTTGGTGGTGCTATTTACGACGTAAGAAGGCGCTTGGGACCGCAAGCGAGGCCGAGCGGGCGATTGAGTTAAAAATCATGCCTTGGAGATTTTGGTTCAACGCCGTCTTGACGGCTTTGCTGGCTCTCACCTTTATCTGGGTTGTTCCGGACCGCTTCTTAAATCACGCGAACATGGGACACCCCGAGGATTCGATGGGCGCGGCTCGCGATGGTCACGTCCGCAGCGGCCACTATGTTGATTTGGAGAGTGAGAAAGTCACAGAGGGGATTTCGGTGCGGGGCCTCTTTACACCTCTGCCTGCGGCTTTTGGGAGATATCCTTACAGACTCGGTTTCTACCTGGAGAAGGTCAGAGCTAACGCCACCTCGGCTGTTGCCGTCGGCGGTCTTGAGATAGAACACGATAAGCCGATGCACGTTATCGGTGTTAGAGACAATCTGGGAGAGTTTTTCCATATTCATCCGAAGCAAAGCGGCGAAGCGATAAATTATCTGGAGACGGAGTATGCCTTTGTCTCGCCGGGAATGTACAAAATTTGGTCGGAGTTGAAGGAAGATGGGCAGATTCACTCCTTCGGCCATCCGAAAATCACTGTTGGAGGCGGCGATGCGGCCGAGAAGAAGCCGAATTTTTCAAAAAGCGCAAACGTTTTTGGATATGAAGTTGTTCTTGACGCGCATAATCTCCATGTCGGCGGAGAGTCTGACATCGTGTTCTCTATTGCCAGACTCTCTGGCGAGCAGGCCGAACTTCTGCCGTATCTCGGCGAGAAAATGCATCTGGCTGTGATTAAAGACGACCTGTCGCGTTTCGTTCACACCCACCCGGAAGAAGAGCAAGTTCACTCATCAAAAAATATCCCAATATCCAAGTACCCCAATATCAATATTTTCCCGGCTGTTTATGCCCATGGCGAGGAGGAGTCGGATTCTGGCGAAGAAGCAAACGAGGAGGATGGGGAAATTTCTTTTCATGTCAATTTCCCGGAACCCGGTCTCTACAAACTCTTCGCCCAGTTTCGGCCGGAAGGAGAGGACCTCGGTCAAGATGAGACTTTCTTGGCCGAATTCTGGGTCGAGGTCAGAGAAGGCGCTCCCGGGGAGAAGGTTTGGTTGTTCATCGTCTCTGTCGCGCTTATTGTTCTTCTAAGTTTAGCGGTCAAGAAGTTTCTCCGCGGCGCTTCTTAGGTGCTTCCTGAAAATCATGCCTAATAAATTTATTGTCATTCTGGCGGCGGCGGCGGTATTGGTGGCCGTAGGAGCAGTCTACGGCAAGTTTTTTGCTGTCGAGCGTTGTCCTCCGACCGGCGTCATCAGGGAGATAACGGTTACAGCCAAGAAGGATGGGTGGCGCTTTACGCCGGAGGAGATTCAAGCCGACTGCGGTGACAAGCTGGCCTTTACGGTTGTGAACGAGGACGAGTACGACCATGGTATCGCCATTGACGCCTTCGCCATCTCCCGTCGGATGCCAAAGGAGAGCACCATCGAGTTCGAAATTTCGCTCACCAAGGCCGGGGAGTTTCCCTATTATTGCTCCGTGCCGTGCGGCGAGGGAGTTGTCGACGGCGTCAAACGTACCCACTTTGATATGATTGGGAGGATAAAAGTGAAAAATGACTAAGCTGGTTCTCAAAATCAAAGGGATGCACTGCACGGCCTGCGGGGTGCTTATCGACAAGATTGTCGGCAGAGAGAGGGGTGTGGCCTCGATTCAAACCAACTTCGGCTCGGAGAAAACAGCCATTGAGTTTGACGAGAACGTAATTTCTCTCCAAGAAATTGACAAGCTCATGAACAAGCTTAGCTACGATCTCATCCGCCCAGACGAGCGGGGCTCCACCCTGGAGGAGGAAGAAGAAAAAGAAGCCAAGAATATCCGGGAGGCCAGACGCCGGGTGGTTGCCTCTTTTGTCTTGGCCGCGCCCATCATCGTCTATTACATGCTCATCCACATGTTCAACATGCCTCACGTGCATGAGCTTTTTGATTTTCTAAGCATTTCTCTGCCGGTTTTGCCGGAGGGAGCTCGGGCCTTCATCGACTACGGTCAGTATTACGCTGGTTACCTCTTTTGGCTGGCGGCGGAACCGCTTAAATTTCTCCTCAATCTCTTCGTTGACGTGGGCAGCCCGCCCTTCCGGATTGACCTCAACTACATTTACTGGATTCTCTCAACCCCAATCCAGTTTGTCATCGCCTGGCCTTTCTACCGCAACGCCTTCACCGCCGTGCGGGTGGGTTCTTCAAATATGGATGTACTGGTAGTTCTCGGCACCACCACCGCCTACGCCTACTCGACGGTGGGCTTTCTCTTCTTTGGTATAGACCATCCTTTCTGGGAGAGTTCGGCCGCTCTTCTCTCCTTTATTCTCCTCGGCCGCTACATTGAGGTTCTGGCCAAGGGTCGGGCCTCGGCCGCCATTAAGGAGTTACTCAAGCTCGAGGCCAAGGAAGCTCACGTTATTCGCAACGGGGAGGAGGTAACTCTGCCTCTGAACGAGATTAAAGTAGGCGATGTCGTGGTTGTCAGGCCGGGCGAGAAAATTCCGGTCGACGGCCGAATTGTTGAAGGCAAGACTCATCTCGATGAGAAGGTGGTAACCGGAGAGTCCTTCCCGGTTGGAAAGGGAGTAGGCGAAGAGGTTATCGGAGCGACCGTCAATCTCGAAGGACTTATTAAGTTTAGAGCCGAGAAGGTAGGCAAAGACACTCTCCTCAATCAAATTGCCAAGATGGTGGAGGAGGCCCAGGCCAGGCGGGCCCCGATTCAGAATCTGGTTGATAAAATCAGCGAGTACTTTGTGCCGGCGGTGGTGGTTCTGGCTATCGCTGTCTTCGTCTGGTGGCGGTTTGTGGAGAATCTCTCCTTCGAGGCTGGTCTCATTCGGATGATTGCTGTTCTGGTCATCTCCTGTCCGTGCGCCATGGGTTTGGCTACTCCTACCGCCCTCGTGGTCGGCATCGGGCGAGCGGCTAAGTTCGGCATAATCCTCAAAGGCGGCGAGGCCTTGGAGAAGGCGCATCATCTAACTGCCATTGCTTTCGACAAAACCGGGACGTTGACTATCGGAAAACCCGTGGTAACCGATGTGGTCATGCTCTCCGAGAGGTGGAGCACCGAGACAGCCCTCTTTCATGCCGCCTCGCTCGAGTCGGGCTCGGAGCACCCTCTGGCCCGGGCCATCGTGGAGAAGGGCAAGTCAACTGTTAATGTCATTTCTCCGACTGACTTCG